>JAHWJO010000522.1 GCA_019348365.1 Armatimonadota bacterium
GCCCTCTCCCAGAGGGAGAGGAATCTGGTGAGAGATGTTCCGGCTTCGGATTCCTGTGTGTCGTGTGCCACACTGTTGTACGGGGTGTGAGCGTTCTGATCCCTGTGATGTCTTGAGCTCGTCAACCCCCCGCTTCCTTATTGAAAGGGTTCGAAGCGGGTAGTTGGTACGTTCAGATCCCCCTCCCACAATTGGGAGAGAGCCAGCGCGGAGCGCGGGGGTGAGGGCGAATAAAAACGCAACATTCAACACTCAACACTGTAGTTCCATGGTCGGGGATAAATACGGCATTCCAACCTGAAATGTCTACTGTCAAGGCGGCATCGGGAGTGGAGTCGCCGATTCGGGGTAAAATGAAGGAGAATAGAGGGGACGCTATACAGAGATTCACCCCTGAATACGCCGAAAAGCGCCGTAATGGCAGCCTGATATAAAAGAAGTGGGAGAGCAGTCATCCGATGGCCGAACAACTGTTGAACTTAATCGATACGTCCCAGGCCGGGGCCAAGCTGGAGCGCCTGGAGAAAATGATCCGCGAGATGGGCCGCGTCGCCGTCGCGTTTTCCGGCGGCGTAGACAGCGCGCTCCTGCTCAGGGTGGCCCACAACGTGCTGGGAGAGAACTGCATCGCGGTGACGGCCATCTCCCTGAGCTTCACCCCGGAAGAGGCCGAAGAAGCCCGCAATATGGCGGAGGGGTTCGGCGTGGAGCACATCCTCGTCCACACGAACGAGATGGAGAACCCGAATTACGTCGCCAACCCCACCAACCGGTGCTACTACTGCAAATTCGAGCTTTTCACCGAGATGGAGGAGGTCATCGCGGGGCGCAGCATCCCGTGGATGCTCTACGGCGCGAACGCGGACGACGCCGGGGACTGGCGGCCCGGACAGGAGGCGGCCCGCGAGTTCGGCGTGCGCGCCCCATTGATGGAGGTGGGACTGTCCAAGCCGGAGATCCGCGTCCTCTGCAAGCGGCTCGGCGTGCCCGTCTGGAGCAAGCCCGCGACCCCGTGCCTCTCCTCCCGGATCGCGTACGGCATCCAGGTGACGCCCGAAGCGCTGGAGCGGGTGGGCAACGCGGAACGTTACCTCCGCAGCCTCGGGTTCGAGTTGTTCCGCGTCCGGCATCACGATACCATTGCGCGGATCGAGATTCCCCGGAGCGAGTTCCCCCGCCTGCTCGAAGGGGACCTCATCGACGGGATCGTGGCCCGGCTGAAAGAGATCGGCTACACCTACGTCACGCTGGACCTCCAGGGGTTCCGGTCCGGCAGCATGAACGAGACGCTGAAGACCGCCTCCGGCACCGGGTAGACCGGATAGACTTTTCGGCCCGGAGAAGCGATAATGGTTCAACGGACATGGAGCGGCTGCCATCGCCGCTCTTTTTTATGCCTGTTTTGTCTCTTGCTGTCCGGATCGTTCGGCTCGTCTTGAACGACCCGGATACCGCGAAGGAGCGAAGAGGGAGCGGTCTCGCCGGTTTCACCTGAAGATCCCCGTCGGGCGCGCCGACAATATTGTCACATTTATTATGTTGCCTGCATGCGGGTAGGATGGCACAACCCCTTGTAGAATAGAAGACTACGCGGGCGCAGCCAACGCTCGATACGCATCGGTGGGGCGCTTCACTCACCTTTCGGTCACTGACGGGTACAACCCCGCGACTTTTTCGTGAGTTGAGCGTCTCAACCTATGTCTCTCTCAAGGCGGGGTTCACGCCGGAATCGCCGGGCGTTTTCCGTGGATTCCTCGCTGCGACTTCTTCCGCTCTCCGAGCTTTCTCCTACAGTTGCACAGCGGTCCCGTCCTGAAGCGGTCCGTGACTCTCTTCAGGGCCTCCGTTGCCTGGTTGCCGGTGGTGTTGCCGGTAGCGACTCTGCCCCGCCGCCGATGGTGATCTGCCCCGCCGGCGCCGACTCTGCCGCACTGCGGTCCACCCGACAGTTCCGACCGTCTTCCAGACCCGATCCGGGGGTACTCCATGACACGATCCTTCCTGACTTTCCTGTTACTCTGTCTCGTTACTCCTCTGATGACTCCTCTGGCCCGGGCGCAGGATCAAGCCTCCCTCGTTCGAGCCTCGGCCCGGAACGAAGAAGTCACCCTGGCCTTCTCCTCGCCCGTCATCTATCGCGCCGAGCGGTTCAACAATCCGGCCCGCCTGATCGTGAACCTCTACGCGGTCGAATCGGGCGGGGCCGCCCGTGACCTCCCCCGCCTGAACGCGCCCTGGCTCAAGAGCGTCCGGACCGAGCCGATCCTCGGCGATTCGCTGCGGGTCATCCTCTTTCTGAAAGACAACGTTGTTGTAGACGTCTACGGCGTCCCGCCCGCCGATTCCATCATCCTGACCCGCAGCCGGGAGTCGGGAAGCCGGTCCAAATTCGTGCGGGAAGTCCGCCCGAAAGAGGGGAAGCCGTCCCCTTCCTCTTCCTCCTCGTCGAATCCGTCCAACGAGGTCACTTTCAAGGAACCCGCCGTCAAAGAGCCTGTCCGGGAAACGCCGCGACCCTCCAGCCCGTCACCGGCGGCGAACCCGTCTGCGGGGGAAGGGGGCATCCAGGTCACCCGGATAGATTTCCAGCATGGGGACGACCTGTGCCGCCTCCAGTTGGACCTGTCGGAGCCGGTCCGCCCGCAGTCGTTCCTGCTGACGACGGACCCGAAGAAGCCGCGCCTCGTGCTCGATCTCCCGAACGCCCGGATCATCCCGACGGAACAGACCGTCGCGGTACCGGACAACCCGTTCGTGCGGCAGCTCCGCGTGGGCGTGTTTGAACATCGGGGGGCGCGGGTAGTTTTTGATTTGAAGCGGACCGTCAGTTATTCGGTCACCAGTGACAAAGAAACGGGTCAGGTCGTTCTCAGTTTAGGGACGCGGAGCGCCGTGGGAGAGGACGTTGCTTCCAACCCCAATGACCGTGTTGTAGAAACTCCGCCGACGAACAACGGCGATTTCGGGGGCTTCCCTCCGGTCCTGGAAACTCAGGCGCTGAAGGGCCGCACCATCGTCATCGATGCGGGCCACGGCGGGCATGACCGGGGGACCTCCGGGCATGGGCAGGTGGAAAAGCACCTCGCGCTCGACATTTCCAAGCGCCTCCACGCCCTGCTCAAAAACGCGGGAGTGAACGTCGTCCTCACCCGCGACGACGACCGGTTCCTCCGGCTGCCGGATCGCCCGGCGGTCGCGAACCGCATGGGGGCGGACGCGTTCATCGCGGTCCATCTCAACTCGACCGGCTCGGCCCGCAACATCTGGAGCGGCACGGAGACCTACTACCACTTCAACGATCCGATCTGCAAAGAGCTGGCGCAGCACATCCAAGCCCAGCTCGTACATGCCATCGGCCTGCCGGAACGCGGGGCGCGCACCGATTCCCGGATCGCCCCGCGTATGGGCTTTTCGGTGCTCCGGAACGCTCAGGTTCCGGCGGGGCTGGTGGAGGTGGGCTTCCGGAATCACCCCGGGGCCCCGGCGATCGCCGG
>JAHWJO010000093.1 GCA_019348365.1 Armatimonadota bacterium
CTCCAGGCAGTTTGCTCATTCCTCTCCCTGATCTCTTACCGGCTAATCAATTACCGGCAGAGTGCGTCATACTCCCAGACGTAAAAAGAATCTCCGGGCTTGGACTTTCCCTCCAGGTATTGAAGTAAATCGTCGTAGTCCTCAAACATGAGTCGATCAGGGGCGCTTGAACCCCGGTAGAAACGATGCTCGACAATGAGCGTACCCCGCTCCAATGCCTCTCTGATCCGGTTCAGGTTCTCGTCGGAGAGAATATTCGGCCCGGATAGCGTCCATCGATCCTGAGGATACTCTATGCTCATTTGGCTATCCGACCTTCGGATCAAACTCCAGCGCAATGGCGCGGATGGGCGAGGCGTCCAGCCCCTTCACCGGGATCGGCATCCCGACGAAGAAGAACCGGTCGTTCGGAATCTGATCCAGGTTGCACAGGCACTCCACCACCGGCACGTCGATCCCCTCTTTGAAGAAGAGGTGATGGTTCGGGTGGGTATCCACGCCGCGTACCTCGAAGCCGGAGGAGTCGGTGCCGAGCAGCTTGATCTTCTTCTCGAAAATCAGCCATTCCCCCGCTTCGTAGGTGAGGTAAGGCCGGGAGTGGGACTCCTTCGTGCGGTAGAGATGGTCCCGCCCTTCCCAGAGGATGACGATGTCGCGCTCCCGCACATCCCATTGCCGGATCTCTTCGAGGGTGATCGCTTCGTTCTTCTCCTTGTGGCGGAAGTCCATCCGGATCGCGGGGCCGACGAAGGTGTCCGCCGGGAAGTCGGAAGTGTCCTTGCCGTTCGCGTAGAAGTGCAGCGACACCTCGACATGGGTGCCGGAATGGCTCCACATGTACACGTCGTGCATGATGTCGCCGGTGGGCGATTCGCGGAGTTTGCCGCGCTGCTTGATCTCGACGGTGTACTGTTCCTCGCCCGGCAACAGGCGATGCGTCAGATCGATGACTTTATAGTTGGACATTCCTGCTCCTTTTAGACTTCTCCCCGGCCTACCCAGGGTGTAGGAGGTAGGGAGTAGGGTATAGCGCCCTCACCCCCGCGCTTCGCGCTGGTCCTCTCCCGGAGGGAGAGGGATCTGAACGTACAACCTTTCGGGTCAGGCCCTTTGTACTCAGCGTGTACTCTGTACCACTCCCAAGTAATCATGAACTCCTTCGGCCACCCCTCTCCCTTTGGGAGAGGGGTGGCCGAAGGCCAGGGTGAGGGAAACCCCCTCTGGGAGAGGGACGGGTGAAGGCCCGCAGGGCAGAGGGCCGGACCCTGGGGAGGGGCGGGGTGGGGGAGACTCCCCCACTCATCGACTGCCCGGTTACACCACGCACACGCCCGGAACGCCCACCTCCGGCGTGTACGCCGTTCCCCCCGCCGCCCGCATCGCCTCGGCGACGGCGGCTTTCGTCTCCTCCGATACGAGGGCGATCACGATCCCCCCGCCGCCCGATCCGGAGAGCTTGGCCCCGTACGCCCCCGCTCCCAGCGCCGCTTCGACCAGCGCCTCGATCTCGGGGCATGAGACGCCGATCTTCTCCAGCACGAGTTGGTTGAGAGTGAAGAGTCGACCCAGCTCCTCCCATTCACCCCTCTCCATCAGGGGCAGCGCGGCCCGGCCCAGCGCACCGATGGTCTCAAAGTAGCGCATGCGGCTCTCCGGCTTTGCAGCCAGCCACTCCCGCACCTGCCCGTTCACCGCGCTTGTCGCCGCAACCGCCCCTGTATCTCCAATGAGGATTGAGAGGCCGGGTGCATAGGGGATCCGTTCCGCTAATCCCCTGCCGGTATAGCGGATCACCCCGCCGAACAGGGAGGTCTGCGTATCGAGCGCGGAGGCCACCCCCCCGTGCGCGATGATGTCCCCCCGATGAGCCCACGCCGCTCTCTGCTCCATCGTAGGCGCGTCAGGAATAAGGGGCGACACCGCCGCCACGAGCGCGGTGAACGCCGCGCCGCCGGACCCCAGACCGGAGGACGAAGGGATCTCGCTCTCCCACTCGATCCGAAGCGAAGGCGGCAGCTTCTCCCCGAACGCCGACGCCAGGATGTACTTCGACGGCGCGAAGTAATCCTCCGCCGCGAGCGCCTGGATGGCCTGGTAATCCTCCCCTTCGCGATACGCATCCACCCGCTTCGCCAGGCTCAGGAGAGACTTCCGCGTCGCGTTTTGCTCGTGATTCCCGCTCCGGAATGCGTAGCCCTCTCCCTCCGTCTCCGTCACCCGGCAGGTGGCGTACAGCCCCACTCCGGCGGAAAGCGCCGCCTGCCCCAAGTTGATCGCGTGCTCCCCAAAGAGGATCGTTTTTCCCGGCGCAACAGCCCTCCAATTTTGGATTTTGGATTTTGGATTTTGGATTGCGTTCGACACTCTTACCGCCGTTTCAAATGTTCTATATCACGCCTAAACATGCCTACACGAAAAGAGTGGAAGAGAAGAGCGGCCCCAATCCAAAATCCAAAATCTAAAATCCAAAATCGGATTGCCATGTGCCGCCGGCGAGGAATCCGCCGTCCACCGCGAAATCCTGCCCGGTGATGTACGAGGAGGCATCCGAGGCGAGGAGCAGCGCCACGCCCACGAGCTCGTCCGTCTCTCCGGGGCGGCGCATCGGGATGCGGTCGAGAAGCCACTTCTTCTTGCGCTCGTCGCCCCACAGGCCCACCTCGGTGAGAGGCGTCATCATGAACCCCGGCGAGAGGCTGTTCACCTGGATATTGTCCCCCGCCCACTCCACCGCCATCGTCTGGGTAAGCTGCACCACGGCGGCTTTCGTCGCGCCGTACACCGACACCTCCCCGATGCCCCGGTGCGAGGTCATCGAGCCGATGTTGAGGATCTTCCCCCCACCCTGCGCCTTCATGATCGGGTACGCGGCCTGGCTGAGGAAGAAGACGCTGCGGAGGTTCACCGCCATGATCGTGTCGTAATCGTCCGGGGTGACGGCCTCAATGGGCTTGCGGCGATTCATCCCCGCGCAGTTGACGAGCACGTCCAGCCGGCCCAGGGCTTCATGCGCCCATCGGATCAGCTTTTGGCAGGCATCCACTTCTCCCAGATCGGCGGGAAGGAGAACGGCTCTCCCGCCCTTCTCCTCGATGAATTGCCGGGTCTCTTCCAGCTTCTCCAGCGAAGTGCCGTGCGCGCCGACGGTCGCGCCCGCTTCGGCCAGTGCGGCGGCCAGTGTGCGCCCGATTCCACCGCTCGCCCCCGTGATGAGCACGGTCTTGCCTTCAAGGGAAAATAATCGGTGGAAGAGTGAGGGAGCATCCATAACGGGGATCGATAGCTTTCGTGACAGATACGAGAAAATGAGGAGTCTCAGCCCTATGCTGACATTTACCGGGAGGGACGGGCAAATGCTCGGTGGAATCAGAAATGCTCGAATAGGTGTATGAAGTGGTAGACGGGTATAAAATGGAAGGAATCGATCCATGAGGGGATTTGGCTCCCCTCCCCGTGTCGGGGAGGGGTTGGGGGAGAGGTCCCCCCTCTCTCCCATCGAGAACTTCCTTCCTATTCAGATTCGGTACCGAATTTCAGAAAGTCTCTTCCAGCGCCTTCACCATCCAGACCATCGCCTCGTTGTGCGGCGTGGGGAGATTCAGCTGCTTCCCCGCTTCCACGATCGCGCCGTTGATCACGTCGATCTCGGTGCGCCGTCGTTTCTCCACGTCCTGGAGCATGGAGGCTTTCGCCCCGGCGGCGCGGCGCAAGAGTCCGGTGATAGCCTCCCATCGTTCATCGAAATCGAGCGGGATGCGCTGGGCGCTCGCCACCGCAACGGCTTCCTGGAGGAGGCCGCGCATCAGGTTCAGGATCCCTTCATGCTCCACCAGCTCCCCGGCGGTGAAGCGCAGCAGCGCGGAGGTGGGCAGGGTGCAGACGTTGAGCGCCAGCTTCGACCAGATCTCTTTCAGCACCTCGTCCGTCGGGGTCGTCTCGATCCCCGCCGCGTTGAACGTGTCGGCGATCCGCTTCAGGCGCTCGCTCAGGATGCCGTCCAACTCGCCGATGTACGTGATGCCCCTCCCCGCGTGCTGTATGTGCGCTGGACCGAGGACCGTCGCGCTGTGGTAGGTGATCCCCGCCATCACCCGCTCCTCGCCCGCGACTTCTGCGATCCGGGGGGCGTTCCCCCAGCCGTTCTGCAGCGTGAGGACGGCGGTTTCCGGACCGATCATCGGGGCGGCGCTCCGTACCGCTTCCGCCGTGTGGTAGCACTTGACGAAGACGAGCACCAGGTCCACCGGCCCGACCTCCATCGGATCGGTTGTCGCGCGGACGGGGATCGCGCGCGTCTCGCCGCTCTTTTCCTCGAGGCGCACCCCTCCGGCGTTCAGGGCATCCACCCCTTCGCGCCACACGTCGATGAGGGTCACGTCTTCTCCGGCCTCCGCCAGATGTCCCCCGAACAGGCTGCCCATCGCCCCCGCGCCCAGCACCGCGATCTTCATGATATCTCCATGATTCGCCTCAACACGATTCATTCATCCCATAATTCAAGCGAGACATCTACTCTTTCACCGTATCGACGCGAATGTAGGCGTAGGGGGAGAGTAGCAAGCGGAGGTCTTCCCCTTCGGGTTCACGTTCTTCTCCTTCCATCGCGCGGAACGCCTCCGGGTCCGTCATTGCGTGTTCGGCGTTCCGTGCATCGAGGGTCCTTACGCACACTCTCCCCCGAATGCCGTTGATCGTCACGCTCTGCTCTTCCTTCGTGTAGTTGGCGAGCAAAAGGCAGCGCCGATCCCCTTTACGAAGGGCCAGACTCTCCACTAATAAGGGGTGGCTGGAGGCGGAGCGGATCACTTCTCCACCGGCGAACTCCCCTGCGTCCGCGAAAACGTGATACATCGGGAAGACCGCGCCGGGGAGGGAGCAGAACTTCTCCGGCAGGGGGGAGCCTTCCGCCGTTTCCATGATCCCGCGCCACCCGGTCGTCTCGTAGTAGGTGACGCTCTCCAAGCCGCCGGTCTGCGCGAGGCGTTTGATGCTGCCCATCGTCCAACCCGCCCCGAAGAGCGACATCTGCCGGGGGTCCACCGGGCGGGGGAGCTCGCCGGGGGCGGGTTCGGGCTCCGGGCCGGTAGCGTCGGGGTTGAAGCGGCGTTTGAGCGTGACCGGAGAGATCACGAGCGGCTTCCCGTCGGTGAACACCCTCGCGCTCTCGACGGTGGCGGCCTGGGCTTCCAGCGTCTCCACGAGGGACGCATTATCGAAGGCGTGGACCTGCGGATTCATCGGGTACGCGATGAAATCGGAAACCTCGACCGCCGGGCGGAAGCGATTCAGGTCCACGAAGTCGGCGTCGGTGCCGGACCCGACCGGCGAGGAAGAGAAGGAAGCGATATGTTCGTTTGCCCTCTCGACCCATGTATCACTCGTCGTCTTTTCCGCTTCATGGAAGATGATCCAACGGCAAACGTGGGGATAGCACGATTTAAACGCGTTATTTAAAATCCATATCTCATCTTTGGCACCCGTTAGATGAACGGCAACTTCCAAGGATATGCCAATAGCGCGAGCTTCATCCCATGCATGACAGAGTACAGTCCCGACGAGATCATCTTCCGACAGGCGCAGGTCCACTCGAAGATGCGACAGGTTCAACGCCCGTAATCGTTCGATCTCCTTCTCGCTCAGGGGTTCGCCCGCGCTGGAGATGCCCAGCCCGATCCGGGGCAGGGGAGTTGCTGGCTCTTCCAGCGTGACCGTTACCCCCTCCTCTTCCGTTACCCGATCCTCGGTAACGGCTTCCCCGGTCAGCCGCAGCGTCACGGATTGGGCGACCCGTGTCCCTTTTCGGATCTCGACCGGATAGGCCAGCCGCAGGGGGGTACAGTAGATCTTATAGGAGGCGTCCGTCCAGTTCCGTTGATCCTCCATCTCGAAGAGATCGCCGGTGAAGCGGAGTTCGGCCCACACTCCCGGCTGCACCTCATGAGAGATTGCTTCCATATCCATGAACGGCTGGTGGGGAGCGATGAGGACCGGCAAGCTGCTTTCTTCCCGATCTCCTCCGGGGTGCTCCATCATCACCCGCGCGCCCGCGCACTCGCGGATCGGATGGAGGACGCAGAACCCGATCCGGTTGCGGAGAAACGTAGATCGCGCTTCCCCATCCATCGTGAAGCTGATCGTCCCGTCCGGCTCGCCGGTGATCGTCCCCTTCCATGCGAAGTCGATATCGCCCTCCCGGTGCTCCACGTCATTCGTGATGCGGAACGAGTCCTCCCCCTCTTCCAATCGCACGTTCGAGAGCCGAGGCGGGACCGTGCCCCAGTTCCGGTCGCGCACGGCGACGTAGATCCGGCGGATCACCTCCCGCTCGCCGAGGCGGATGTAGCGGAGGTCGCCGTTCTCGTAGAGGAGCGTCAGCTGACCGGCCCGGAGCGACTTCTGTTCCGGCAGGGGGTTGTCGGTCCCGTAGAAGATCACAGGTTCAGGGAGAGTCGCCATACGGCCTCATGAGCTTTGAGCGTTGAGCGTCGGGTACGGAGGGGAGGGGAGAAATCGACAGATCTTGAGTCGGCTCAGGAAAAGTGGAGCGTCTGATCCTTCGCCGCCGATTCGTAGGCTCCGAAGACGAGCCGGGCCGTCTTCAGGTTGTCCTCGCCGGTGGTTTCGGCCTCTCCCTCCCCGCGCAGCGCCTTCAGGAAGTCCGCGTTGCACGGCACGATGCTCGATTGCACCACATCGTAGGCGGGGTCGGCCCAGGGATAGCGCGACGGCGGGACGCGCCGGGAGTGAGTGCCCTCCCCGGTCGTTATGCGAAGCCAGTAATCCGGACCCAGCTCCAGCGAGCCTTTCGCCCCCTCGATGAACAGGAACGTTTCGGGGAAGCGGTCGCGCTCCAGATAGTTCTCCGCGTATCCCATATTGCACACGACCGTCGTGCCCTCGCCCATCCTCATCATCACCGACGCCACATCCTCGCCCCGGATGTCCGGGTGGACCCGGTGAGTCTGGCAGTAGAGGCTCCGCGCCTCCCCGAAAAGGAACCGCGCCACGTCGAGGAGGTGGCTGCCCATATCGGTCAGGATGAACTGCTCCAGCTCGGCGAGGAACGGCTGGTTTTTGAACACCGGAAACCCCGATACCATGTCGATCCGCGCCCGGAACGGCGCACCGATGATGCCGGAATTCAGCACGGCGGCGGCCTCCCGGATCGGGGTCTGCCAGCGCCAGTTCTCATGCACGAAGAACGGGACTCCCGCCTCGCGGCAGGCGGCGACCATCGCTTCCGCCACCTCCAGAGTGGGGGCCATGGGCTTCTGGCAGATGACGGGGATGCGGTGCGCGGCGGCGAGATGGACGAACTGCGCGTGGGTGTCCACATCAGTGATCACGTCGATGAAGTCCGGCTGTTGCTCCCGGATCAACGCTTCCGGGTCGTTGTAAGCCGCCGGAATCCCGAAGTCATGGGCCAGCGCCTCGGCTTTGGAGCGGGTGCGGTTGTAGACCGCCACGCACTCCGCCCCCTCCAGCTCTTTCCAGGCGGCGAGTTGGAAGCGGGACCAGAATCCCGCCCCGAAGACGGCAAATTTAAGAGGGGTCATAGTCGATGTGAGCCCGAAAGGCAAGGCCACTGCCGTAAAGGTGTACGTTCAGTTCCCTCTCCCTCCGGGAGAGGGCCAGCGCGTAGCGCGGGGGTGAGGGCTACCGACCACTGACCACCGGAGACCGACCCCCGACTCACAGACGGTAGTACCGGACGGCGTTTTCGTAAAAGAGTTTGCGGCGGTCGGATTCGCTCCAGCCGCTCACGATCTCCGTCAGCGCCTCCACCCACTCGCGAAGGGAGGCCGTCCGGGTGCAGACCGGCCAGTCGCTGCCGAAGACGATCCGGTCCCGCCCGAACGCATCCGCGCAATGGGTGACGAACGGCTCCAGGTCCTCCGCCGACCACGCGCCGGGCCGGGCGGATGCGACGATACCGCTGATCTTGCAGAGGACGTGGGGCTCCGCCGCCAGTTCTTCGATCCCGCGCTGCCACTCGCTCCGGTCTGTTGCCTGCACGTCCGGGTTGCCGCAATGGTCGAGGATGAAGCGGGTGTCGGGGCACGCCCTCGCGACCTGCGCGGCGACGGGAAGCGAGGAGGAGGAGGTGAGCAGGTCGAAGCTCAGGCCCCGCTCCCCCAGCATCCGCAAACCCCGGAGGTACTCTTCCCGCAGGCAGCGCGGATCTCCTGCCGGATCGGTCGGAAGGCTGTGACGCACGCCCTTCACATGGTGGTCCTGTGCCGTTGCATTCAGGTACGCTTCAAAATCGGGGGAAGCCGGGTCCCCGCCGATCACGGCGCCGGCCATCGGGTTGTCGTCCCGCCGGCAGAGGTCGAGGACGTATGCCGCTTCTTCCCGCTGCTGCGAGGGAGTCACCGCCACTTCCATGTACACGGTTTTCGTGAGGGGGAGGCCCAATGCGGCTTCGAGGTAATCCGCCATCGTGTGGCTGCGGGTGAGAGGGCCGTCCAACGGGAGCCATGGGAGGGTGAAGCGGTTCAGGTCCCAGAGGTGCTGGTGAGTATCAACGATGGGCGTCACGAAAGCAGCTCCTCCGCTCTTCGACACTGTCAACTCATTTACAACCCGATGTATTCGATCTTCCACGTTATCCGGGGGGGAGCGGAGTCGAGCGAATCGAACGGGGAGCGGGGGAAATTGAACGAAGCAGGGGGAGAAGAAGCTGAAATGCCGTCCTCCAGAGTCGTCGCCACTTCCAGAAACGCCTCGCCGTCCAGCCGGTTGGCCCTGCTGAATTCATGGATCCAGGAGTCTCCGAAGCCGAGGGAACGGTGGCGAGCGAGGGGAGCCATGGAGGCCGAAAGGTACAAGTCCCAGCGAGCGGCGTTCAGCGCGATCCGGAAGGAGAGTGGGGCTTCGAGCGCCATCTCGTGCGCGGTCGGGAGCAGCTCTTTCAGGCGTGGCGATCCCCGGAAGTCCGAGGAGGATGCCTCCAGCGGGGCGGAGGAGGGGATTTGTACCAATGCCTGTTCGCTGACGTACGCCGTCAGCGTCGTCGTTTGTGACGGGTGGGGCAGGGGAGCCGCTCCTGCCGAACGGAGGGGGAAGCCCAGACTTAATAGCCCCATCAAGCAAATGGTGCGTAGGGTCATGTCGGTCTCTTTTCCTTGTCGTGTGGAAGTCACCCCTGTTACGGTTCAAGCAATTTTCAGGACCATTCAATTGAGCCGTAACCCAGCCGATAAGAAGTCCACACTCTATATGCCGGAGGATATGACGAAAGTGTAACAATTTCCAGTTCTGGATCCTGTTATAATTTCCCTTCTCTTTCTATGGGTGTCTTACCGGGGCCGGAAACAAATCAAACTCGATCTGGGTTAGCTGTTCCCCCCACCGATCCAATTGTGCTACCCTATCGGTACTGTTTAACTCCGAGTGTGCCCCCCGGCCGCAAGCCAGGGGGAGAATAGGGAAGCCGGTGAAAATCCGGCGCGGGCCCGCCACTGTTATCGGGGAGCGACTTGCACTCCGCCATTCCGGCCAGATCCGGGAGAAGGCTGCAAGGAGCCGTGATCCGTAAGCCAGGAGACCTGCACCCGGAGGACGGCCGGATTCCCTTCGGAGCAAGGGACGGACCGACGGGCGTTTCGGGCCGGATCCCCTCTTCCTCCCCCCGATCCTCCTTCGTCCGCTTCCCTCTCTCCGATTCCCGATTCCGGCCTCTCACGGATCGCTGAGAAAGGAATCGGACTGTGAAATCACCCCACGCTTCTCCCCGCGTACTCCTGGCCGGGCTGTGCGCCGCCCTGAGCTTCGGCCTCTCCTCCCCCGCATTCGCCGCACGTCCCGGCGACGTGAACCTCGACGGCGCGGTCAACGTCGTCGATGCCACCTTCGCGCTTCAGGGCATCGTCGGGCTGAGGTCCCTGACGCACGAGCAGACCGCCCTCGCCGATGTCGGCCCCCGCCCCGGCACCGATGCGAAAGCCTACGGCGACGGGCAGGTCACCATCGGCGATGTCGTCCTGCTGCTCCGCTACTCGGCGGGCCTGCTCACTTCGGAAGAGCTCGCCCCGACGGATGCGAACCTTTACACCCTGAACGCCGGCCCGAAGTGCAACGGCCCGGCCTCCGTCACCCGGATCGACCTGACCCGACTCACGAGCTTTCCCCCCGCGCCCGAAGCGGTGAGCCTCCAGGCGTTCGGCGCGGGCAGCATCCCGACCCAGATGGCCGTCCGCAACGGGATCGGCTATCTCCTCAACTCCGGCGCCAACACCCTCCAGGTCGTGAACCTCCAGACCGCGCAAACGGTGGGGACGGTGGAGTTCGGCGCGAACACGAATCCGCTTCAGATCGCCCTCGTCGGGAACAAGGCGTACGTGACGCTCCTCTTTACGGGCGAGGTGGCCGTGGTCGATCTCCCCTCCCTCGAGGTGCTGAAGACGATTCCCACCGGTGAGGGGCCGACCGGAGTTCAGGCCGCCGAGGGGAAGGTCTACGTCACGAACACCGCGTTCCTGGGATACGACGCGGCGACGATGACCTCCACTTTCGGGCCGGGAACGGTCTCGGTGATCGACCCGGCGAAGGATGAGGTCGTCCGAACGCTGTCGGTCCCCGTCAATCCGCAGGATATGGCGCTCGATCCGCAGGGCCGGCTGCACGTCGTGAGCGTGGGCAACTACGGAGATGTGGCAGGGGCCGTGACGGTGTTCGACCCCAAAACCGATCAAGCTGTCGGGACGGTCCCCATCGGGGGCAGCCCCAGCTTCCTGGCGATCACCCCCGCCGGGAAAGCGTTCCTGTCGGACTCCTCCTTCGGGCTGACGACCTACGACGCCGCAACGCTTCAGGTCCTCCGGGGACCCAACCAGGCGATCCCGGTGGCCCCCTACGCCTGGGACATCGTATCGGACGCGCGGGGCTGGGTCTACGTGGATGTCCTTCGGTCGGACAAGGTGCTCGTCCTCGATTCGTCCACCGAGGCGTTTCTGGGGGAGATCCCCGTCGGGGCGTGCCCGGAAGGGCTTGCTCTTCAGTGAACGGAGGCCATCGCGATGAAACTCTACACCAAAACCGGGGATGCCGGGCAAACGAGCCTCTTCGGCGGCAAGCGGGTGGACAAGGACGAGCTGCGCGTGGAAGCCTACGGGACCGTGGATGAGCTGAACGCGGTGCTGGGGGTAGCGGCGGCACACCTGCGAGAACTTCCGCTCGAACAGGAGATCCACGCGATCCAGTCCGACCTCTTCGACCTGGGGGCGGACCTGGCGACTCCCCCGGACGCATCTCCCGCCGCTTCGGGATGGACGAAACGCATCCAGCCGGAACAGATTCATCGGCTGGAGGAGTGGATCGACCGCTTTCAGGCCGAGACAGAGCCGCTCGCGCATTTCGTCCTCCCCGGCGGATCTCCGGGGGGGGCGGCCCTCCATCTGGCTCGAACCGTCTGCCGCCGGGCCGAACGCCGCGTGGTGAGTCTCGCCAAAGCTGAGGCGGTGACCCCGGAGGCTATCATCTATCTCAACCGGCTCTCGGACCT
>JAHWJO010000523.1 GCA_019348365.1 Armatimonadota bacterium
GTACGATAGACTCGCTCATGGAAGCGATCCGCGCGGGCCGGTTCTACGCCTCCACGGGGGTGACGATCCAGGGGATGAGGAGGGAAGGGGAGACCTGGACGATCGAGAGCGAGGATGCGGACCGGATCCGGTTTATCGGCTCTGACGGGAAGCTCCTGGCCCTTGCCGATGCGGCGAGCGGCGTTTACATGTTCAAGCAGGCGGGAGCCATTGGAACGGAGCCGCTCATGCCCTCCGAGATCGGTTTGGCCGCGCGTTACCGGTTCACCGGGGACGAAGGGTACGTCCGGTGTGAGCTGGTGGGCCGGGGAGGGCGCATGGCCTGGACGCAGCCTGTCTGGGTCGGTCCATAATCCACTCCGGCGATAGACTTTCTCGAAAACAGATTTGCTGGCCGGAGATCCCTGGATACCTGTTTCCAGGCGTGAGTTGATAGGAAGGGATAGGGCTCTGTTTCAAAAATATTTTACAGTTGAGGAAGCCAATGCTCTTCTGCCGGAGCTGCGCCGGCTCTTCGCCGACATTCATGCGGAGATCGAACGGCTGGAAGCGAACGGGGGGGAATTGACGACGGCGCTGGAGGTCGTCCCCACGAACGGCGGGGGCAAGCGGCTGGAGGCCTTTCTGGGGGCGAACAGCATCATCCTCCAACGGCTCCGGCAGGTGGCCGAGATGGGGGTGCAGGTGAAGGACATCCGCCGGGGATTGCTCGACTTTCCGGCCCTCCGCCATGGCGAAGAGATTCTCCTCTGTTGGTTGCTGGAAGAACCGAGCGTGGAGTACTGGCACGACCTCGAAAACGGATTTGCTGGCCGGAGATCCCTGGATACCTGACCGAATGACCGGATGAAACGCTCTTAATCGCCTCCCCTACTGGAACCTCTGCCCGATTGGAAAGGGGAAGGCGTTCTCCTCCTGCCGGAGCAAGCGTCTAAAAAGGAACTCTCCTGCATTCTTAACCCCCCTAATCCCCCGGATTTACTTGACATTAAAATAGAGTCGGGTTTACACTACTCTATAGGCCCGGCCCTCCTCTCTTATTTTTGAATCTATTGAGTTATCTGTGGGCAGCCTGGGCCGCCCGGCGTTGAAACACCGGGCTATTTTGGACGAAGTCCCGCTCAAAGCGGGACTGTCCGACATCGAACTCATCTCTTCGGAGAAATGAGTCCCGAATTCTACAGCCCGGCTTCAGACGGGCTTCGTCTAAATAGCCCGGTGTTTCAACGCCGGGTGGTAACGGAAATTCACCATGTACCGGTGTTTCCACGCCGGGTGATCGACGATTACCCACACACTTTTCTATAGATCCTTATTTTTCGGGGCGCTCCTCCAGGCCCCGGAGACTGATGTTGAACACGATCTCCCTTCTTTCACCTTCTCCCCCCGAATCCCCAGAGCGGTTCGATTCGCCTCCGCCGCCGATTTCTACACGCCTGCCCTGGGGCGCTTACGGCCTGCGATCCCTGGCGTTGGGCTACGTGGCGTTGATGATCCTCATCCCTCTGGGGGGGATCGTGGCGCAGGCGTTCTCGGGTGGGGGGCGCTCCTTCTGGGCGGCGATCACCGACCCCGAAGCGTGGGATGCGGTCCGGCTGACGCTGGTCTGCGCCGTCGGGATCGCCCTCATCAACGCCGCCGTGGGCACGATGGTCGCCTGGACTCTCGTGCGGTTCCAGTTTCCGGGCAAGATGTTCCTCAGCCTCCTCATCGACCTCCCGTTCGCCGTCCCGACCGTGGTGACGGGACTGATGATCGTCATGCTCTACGGCCCCCAGACGACGCTGGGGATCTTCTTCGCCGAGTACGGAATTCGGATCCTCTTCGCGCAGCCGGGGATCTGGATCGCGCTGCTGTTCGTCACGCTGCCGTTCGTCATCCGGACGGTGCAGCCCGTGCTGATGGAGCTCGATCCGGAAGTGGAGCAGGCCGCGTGGACCCTGGGCGCAGGAGGGTGGCTGACCTTCCGGCGAGTGACCCTGCCGGTCCTGTTCCCCGCGATCCTGACGGGCAGCATCCTCTCGTTCACCCGCGCTTTAGGGGAGTTCGGGTCGGTGGTGCTGGTGGCGGGCAACATCCCGTTCCGATCTCAGACGGCCCCGGTCTACATCTACGGCCAGATCGAATCGGACCGCCCCCAGGCGGCGACGGCGGTCTCCGTGCTGCTGCTTGCGATCTCCCTGACGACCATCCTGCTGCTGAACCGCACGCAGAACCGGGAAGCGAGGCAGCGCCATGCCGGATAGCCCAGGGATCGGGGGTCGGGGATCAGGGGTCGGGGGTCAGGGGTCAGGGATGGGGGACCGGGGGGCCGGGGCCGGACCACCCCACCTTCAGCCGATTCCCCCGTTAGGGGATGGGACCTCCGCCCCTGATCCCCGATCCCCGATCCCTGACCCCCGATCCCTGGCGCAGCGGGGGATGATCGGCGGGACGTGGCTCTACATCGGGCTGCTCATCCTGCTGCCTGTAGCCTGGCTGGTGCGGGAGACGTTCCGGCACGGCCCCGGTCCCGTGTGGGAAGCATTGCTGGCCCCCGAAGTCCGGTTCGCCTTCTGGCTGACCGGCATGGTCAGCATCGTCGCCGTGGGGGTGAACACCGTGTTCGGTATCCTGTTGGCGTGGGTGCTGGTGCGGCAGCGGTTCGCGGGGAAGGGGCTGCTCAACGCCGTCATCGACCTCCCGTTCGCCGTCTCACCCGTCATCGCGGGGTACATGCTGCTTTTGATGTTCGGCGCGCAGGGCTGGATGCGGGCGCCGCTGGATGCCCTGGGCTGGCGCATCGCGTACGCCATCCCCGGCGTGACGCTCGCGACGCTCTTCGTCTCGCTCCCGTTCGTCGTTCGGGAGGTGGCCCCGGTCCTGGAAGAGATCGGCACGGATCCGGAGGAGGCCGCCGCGACGCTCGGAGCCGGCCCCCTCACGACCTTCTTCCGGGTGACGCTTCCCAGCATAAGATGGGGGCTGCTCTACGGCGTGACTCTCACCCTCGCCCGCTCGTTCGGGGAGTTCGGCGCGGCGCTGGTGGTGGGCGGCAACATCGCCTTCCAGACGCAGACCGCCACCCAGTACGTCAACGAGCAGTACCAGGTGTTCAACCTCCAGAGCGCGTTCGCGGCGGCGTTCGTGCTGGCGTTCGTTTCGTTCGTCACGCTTCTCGCCTCCGAGCTATTCCGGCATAAGGTCCAGCGCGACCTCGGCCACGCGGCCTGACCCATGACGTATTCTGCTCGTTACAAACAGTTTTTTTCCATACGACGGACCGCGCTATCGTTCGGCTTCCCGATGGCGCTGCTCTGTATGCTGCTGGCGGGCTGCCGACCGGAAAATCCTACCGCCATCGGAGCCGCCGATCTCCCGAACGCCGCCAGCCCTGGAGACGGTCCTCAGCGGTCGTTGACGCTGGCCGCATCCTCCGTCACCAAAGAGGCGTTTCAGAAAGAGGTTATTCCGGCGTTCCAGCGGTACTGGAAGGCGAAGACGGGCGA
>JAHWJO010000524.1 GCA_019348365.1 Armatimonadota bacterium
CGTAATGCTTCGGGTGGTAGTGGTTGAGGTAGGTGTTATGCGCGTCGTGGAGGCGGAGGAGGCTGGCATCTTCGCGGAAGAGGCTCTGGAAGTACTCCAGGGTCTCGTTGTAGTTCGCGTTGCGGAGGGAGGGGTTGTACTCCGGGTTCCGCCGGGGGTCCGGCTGGCGTAGCGTGTAGAGGTCGCGGATGCGGAGCCACTGGCTCGCGAAGCCATCCGCTAGGGCGCGGGACTTAGGACTCTGGATCATCCGCCGCACCTGCGCTTCGAGCACCTTCGGGTCGCGGAGCTTCTTCTGCCCGGCGATCTTGAACAGCTCTTCGTCGGGCATAGAGGCCCAGAGGAAATAGGAAAGGCGGCTCGCCAGCTCGTACTCATCGATGGGGTACGCCTCGGCGGTGAGCCGGTCCTTCTCCACCCGGAACAGGAAGTTCGGGGAGATGAGCACGGCCTTGAGGGCGTACTTGACGGCGTTCTCGTGGGAGTCGCCGCGCTTCGCCGCCGCGTCGTAGAGGGTGAGGAGGCGGTTCACCTCCGCCGGCTCGACGGGACGCCGCCACGCGCGCATGGCGTAATGGTCGAGGATCTTCCGCGCGGCCATGCGGGGCGTCACCTTCTTGTCGGGCTTTGCGAGGAAGATGCGCTCCGGCCTCGCGGCATCGAGGATCTCCGCCGCCGCCGCCAGGTACTTCTCCATCAGGATCGGCGGGACGAACAGCGTGTCGGCGTTGTTGTCGAAGCCGCCGCCCCCGCCGCCGTCCGGCGGGAACTTATCGGCGGGCCGGGTGTGGACCCCGAACAGGTCGCGGACGGTGTTGTTGTACTCCATCCGGCTGAGTCGGTGAATGAGCACGCGACCGGGGTTCTTCGGGAGGAGGGACGGATCGACGTTGTTCAGCGCGTCGTTCAGCCAGTGGACGAGATGGTCGTTCTGCTGCGGGGTCGGTTTCGGCAATCCTCGAGGCGGCATGCTCCGCTCCCGGAGCTGCGCGAGGACCTTCCGCCAGGTCGCCTGGTCCTTCTGGAGATCGGTGACGGTGGCGTACTTGGCGAGGTTGATGCCCCCCGCCGCGTTCGACGGCCCGTGGCACCCCTCGCAGAACTGCTTGAAGAGGGGCTTGACCTCTTTTTCGTAGGCGGCCTGGTGGGTGGGCGCGGGCTTCTCCCCCTTGTCCGCGCTCACCGCCAGCCCCCCGCCAATAGTGAGGACGGGCAGCAGCGACGCGAGCGAGAGGGCGAGAGGGAGACGCGAAGATCGAGGAGCTTTCAAATAAGAAGACATGGAGGAGTAAAGTTAAGAATAATGAACGGCTGAAGTATTAGACGATGGACTACTATTATCCCATATATAAGAGTGCAAATGACGCTAAAGGTTACAGGTTTCTCTCCGGGAATGGCTCCTTACTACATCTCTACCACCAATAGAGCAGAACCGGATGTTTGTCCGGTAGACAATGGAGATAGGCCCATACCGCCCTGTTCTTCACACTCCCCTGAACGTCTGAATGCGAGGAAAGCGGCTTCAGATTTCCGGCATACACGGAGTAGAGCCGATCTCCATTTGCATCCTGGACCATCTGCCCAGGATGCCACTCGTGCTCTTCATTTACGCACGGAAAGCCGATGAGCGCGTTTGGAGCGGGGGCCTTTTCCAAAGAGCCTATCACGGGCCAAAGTCTGCTTCTCCGTTCCAATTCAAGAATCGTGTATCCATGCGCGGATCCATCTTCATGTTCCTCATAAAGGATCAGGAAAAGATCGACTCCCATGGGAGGGTTCTTCCTTTCATCGGAAATCTTCCGTCATACTCTTTCCAGAAAGAACAGGCACCATTTAATTTCACCAGGAGAACCCATGGCTTCCTCCCTCCCCCTCGACCGCGAGGTCATCGCCATCGTCCGGAAGATCCCGGCGTCCGCCGCCCGCGCCACCGCCGACGCGCTGCGAGACGGCGGCATCCGGCTGCTGGAGGTCACGATGAACACCGACGGCGCGCTCGACATCCTCTCGGAGTGGCGGGAGCGATACGACGGGACTCTGCGGATCGGGGCGGGGACGGTGCTGGACCGGGACGACGCCGAGAGGGCCGTCGCGGCGGGGGCGGAGTTCCTCATCTCTCCCAACCTCGACGAAGCGGTGATCGCGTACGGGCGGGAGCGGGGGGTGGAGGTCTGGCCCGGCGTGATGACCCCCTCGGAGATTGTGCGGGCGTGGAAAGCCGGGGCGAGCGCGGTGAAGGTGTTCCCGGCGGGGACGCTCGGGCCGCGCTACTTCAAGGAGGTCCGCGCCCCGCTCGACCGGATCCCGCTCGTCGCCGTCGGGGGCGTCGGCCTGGACAACCTGCGGGAGTTCCTGGACGCGGGCGCGACCGCCGTGGGCGTGGGGAGCCAATTAGTCAGCCGGGAGTTGAACGAAGCCGGGAAGTACGACGAGCGGTCGGACCTCGCCCGGAAGTTCGTCGCAGTGGCGCGAGGGGGATGATCTCACCGCCGAGACGCGGAGACGCAGAGAACCCCCAACTGCAATTGAAACCGCAGATGAACGCAGATACACGCAGATGAGTTGGTACGCGAGCCTTATCTGCGTTCATCTGCGGTTCCCTAGAGCTTTGTATCTGTGTTCATCCGTATCCATCTGTGGTTGCATTCACAAGGGGTTCTCTGCGTCTCCGCGTCTCGGCGGTGAGATAGGGTTTTCAATCAATGGATGTCGTCACCTTCGGCGAGAGCATGGCGTTGGTCCAGCCCCTCCAGGACGGGCCGATCTCGTACGCGCCGCTCTTCACCCGCGCCATCGCCGGGGCGGAGTCGAACCTCGCCATCGCGCTCGCGCGGCTGGGGTTCCGGACGCGCTGGATCAGCCGGGTGGGGGAGGACCCATTCGGGGATGCGCTGCTCCAGACGATCCGGGGCGAGGGCGTGGACGTGTCGCTCGTGGCCCGCGACCCCGGCGCGCCGACGGCGGTCTTCTTCCGGGAGATGAAGGGGGCCGGGGAGCCGGGCGTTTACTACTACCGGCGCGGGTCGGCGGCGAGCCGCATGACCCCGGACGAAGTGACCCCGGAGTGGCTCGAAGGGGCGCGGCTGCTGCATGTGACGGGCATCACCCCGGCGCTGGGGGAGGGGCCGCGCGAGGCGACTCTGAAGGCGATGCGGCTCGCGCGGGAACGGGGCGTGGCGGTCTCGTTCGACCCGAACCTCCGCCGCAAGCTGTGGGATGAAGCAACGGCCCGGCGCACCCTGCTGGAGATGATTCCCCTGTGCGACCTCTTCCTGCCGGGTCGGGAAGAGGCCAAGTTCCTGGCGGGGCCGGGATCGCCGGAGGAGTGGGGGGCGCAGTTCCTCGGCATGGGGCCGAAGATCGTCGTCGTGAAGCGGGGGACCGACGGGGCGATGGCGTTCGCCGATGGAGTGACGGTCGCATCGCCGGCCGTGGCGGTGGAGCGGGTGATCGACCCCATCGGCGCGGGGGATGCGTTCGACGCG
>JAHWJO010000525.1 GCA_019348365.1 Armatimonadota bacterium
CCTGACCTCATTACGAGCGGCGTGTGGTAACGAACTCCCGGCCACCCCCGCCCAAAGGAGTTCACCCGTCATGTCTTCGACCCGGACGGCGGCAACGCTCACGACGTTCTCCGGGCCGACCGCGACGGCGACGGCAAGCCGGATGTCGTACGGCTTCGCGAAAAAAAGGAGGGGCTTGTCTGGTATAAAATCCCGAAAGACCCCCATGCGCGATGGGAGAAACATATCATCAGCGACGGTATCCACGGTGCGATCCTGCCAGCAGGCGTGGACGATATCGACGGCGACGGGGATCTGGACGTGGTGATGGCGAACACCTGGTTTGAGAACCAGGACGGCAAGGGTAGCAAATGGGCGGCGCACCGAAACATCCCCTTTGGACGGGTGGGGCCTTACGGGATGTGCGTCCGCACCGCCATCGTGGATATAGACGGCGACGGGAAGAAAGAGGTCGTGATGGGGGAGGCGGATATCGTCGGCTCCAAAGTCGTCATCCTCCACAACCTGGACGGCAAAGGGCGCGCATGGTCCAAGGTGGAGCTACCCCAAAGCTTCACGTATGGCTCCCTGCACTCGCTCGCTGTGGCCGATTTCAACGGCGACGGTCAACCCGATATTCTCGTTAATGAACAGGAAGAGCTGCTTCCTCCCGGCCGCGAAAACCCACGATGGGTCCTGTGGGAAAACCGGGGGAGTGGTATATTCAAAGAGAGAATCCTACTGGATGCGAAGCTGGGCGGTCACGACCTGAGGGTCGGTGATGTGGACGGGGACGGCGATGTAGATATCTGTTCGAAGATATGGGGACCGAGGGACTGGAATGCCGTGGGAGGCAAGATGCATGTGGATTTTTTGGAAAACTTGACGGGGAGAGGTAAGAAAAAAGAGTCTAAAAACTTCCTCAGCGGGGGAGCGAGATTTTGGGGACCAATGAAATAGCTATCAAAATCGAACACTTTGAAGAGGGACATGTCTAAAGGCGAATGTTTCAGACGCAGGCGAAGGCGTAATAACCCGCCATTCCTGTGATGATATTGATGTCTTCGGTCGTTAACCCCCTACGTTAAGTCGAGTCAGTTTCCTGAATAGCGGTTGATATACGCCCTTATCGGCGATGAGTGAAGGTGAACGGCTTTAGCCCTTCCTCCCGTTCATCACCCTCGTCTTTCCCGGAGGAAGCGTTACCGCTTGACTTCTGTCGCTCAATAAGGAGTCAGTTCGAACTCGTTCGTGTCGTCCGCCTGCATAACGCGCGATAACTCCGGGTGCTGATCCAACGGTGACAGGGTCAATGTGCCCCTGTCACCCTCCTTGTATTGGGCTGCCGGGGCGAGCTTGCCGCCATTGGTTCGCCGCTCCGGGGCTGGGGGTGCTGTCATGGCCGCGTATTCTGGCGGCGTTGAAGGCGGTCGGCTACGAGGGCGCGCTGAACCTGGAGCACGAAGGCTATGGAGAGAACCGCGACCGCGCGATCCGCTGGACCTTCGACTATCTGGTAGATCTGTTGCGGCAGGAGACGGACAGCCCTGCTCACCCATGAGTCTGAACAGCCCGGTTATTGAGGGGATGATACAATTATACCCGGCGGTGGGCTGAGCGAGACCCGCCGACCCGCTCACCGATCCATCAAGTTCATCAAGGTGTTTTGAATGAATGTAACATCGATTCCAAGATTTCTGGCAGCCGTGCTTATCAGCTTCACCTCCCTGGCCTGGGGGCAGGAACATGATAATGGACCCAAACCCTGGCTCCCCTCCTCCCAGAAGGTAAAAATCTATACGCGGGAGCAGCCTCCGCCGACTCCGAAGCTTCAGGAGTTGCCGCTCCAACAGAGCGTCACGCAGCACGGCATCACCTGGACCTTCGACAAGCCCGCGAGGGTGGGCCGGTTCATCAACGGAGACCGGTATGTCGTCGGCCCCGTGACGGTCCGTGAGATCGACCCCAGGCCGCAGTATGGGGCCGAGATCCCCGAGGCCGAGCTCGACTCCCTGGACCGGGAGCGGCCGGTCTCGCACCGGGTACGGAACGGGTTCATGCTCAATCCTCCGGCGGCCATGAAGATCTCCTACGACAGCGGCATCCGGAACTGGTTCGACCCGTCGCGGATCAGCAAGCTTCCCGTCCCGATGAAGCCCGGCGACTCCCTCGTTTCCACGATCAGCATGCCGAAAGGCCTGGTGCTCTCCGCGCAGCTTCAAAACCTGATTGAGCGTGGGGTGGGGGACGGCAGCCCCCTCCGCACCGCCGCCGTCCTGACCTGCGTCAAACAGCCGTTGCCGCCTGACGCCTTCCGCCCGGCGTACTGCGACCGGCAGCAGAAGATCTATCTATCTCGAAACTTGAAGCGCGAACGGCTGCCCACTTTACCCGCCCCCAAAAGCCTGCCGAAGATCGGCCTCTACGTGCGGTTCACCGAGCGGCCCTGGGTCGGCACGGGCTTCTTCGGCTTCGAGAGTCCCGTGGAGAACATGCCCCAGTATGCCCGCGAGTACGGCCGCGTTGTAGGGAATAGCGCCCTCCTGCTCTGCACCGACCTGAGGCCGGAGCAGAAGGAGCCGCTGCTGGTGAACTTCGTCCAGGTGGGCCTGGACCTCGCCGGGATGATTCGCGCAGGTCACCCCGGCTGGACGGCCTGGGGCGGGCACGGCAGCGGCCGCAAGCTCCCGATCGTCTTCGCCGGATTGTTACTGGGAGACTCGCAGCTCGCCCGGATTAACCGATCCTTCCCTCAAGTGAGCTTCGGGGAGGACGAGCAGACCGCCTACGGCGACTCCTGGACCGGGGCGAAGGTCGTCTTCACCGGCCATTCGGGGATCGATGCGGCGACGGGGGTGGGACGCTCGCGAGGAAACGGCTGGGGTCCCTACGAGCATACGCCGCCGTCGGAATGGAAGGAAGGGCAGAAAACGAGCGAAGACTATCGCCGGTGCTGCACGAGTGTCGGCTGGGTGGCCCAGGCGCTGGCCCTCCGGCTCCTGCGCGCCGAGGACGCCTGGGGACACGATGCCTTCTTCGATTACGTGAACCGCTGGATGGAGGAGGACGATACCGAATTCGTGAAGGCCCTCAAGCAGATGACCGGTCAGGACTTTTCGGCGGGTTGGGCGCGGCAGGGACAGACCTGGGATGCCTTCGTCAACGAGATGTGGGCGCGGCACCGCCCGACCCTCGCCACGAAAGCCGACGGCTGGAAAAAACCGCACGACGACCGATACTATCGAGAAGCCGTCGAGCGGATGAACCGGCAGGAAAAGCCTTGATCCAGTGGTTCCGGCGCTGTTTTAGGCTTGGAAGCTGCTGAAGAAGAAAAAACCAGGGTCTCCGGATTCGCATCGTCGCCACAAGGCGACACGTATTAGAGTGTATCCGACAAATCGGAACCGGATCAGCGTCTTTCTTTCAAAGAAGTGAAGGAGGGATACTGATTTGGCTCGTGGAGACTTAACAGACGCTCAGTGGGAGAAGCTCGAACCGC
>JAHWJO010000094.1 GCA_019348365.1 Armatimonadota bacterium
CGGGCCGGAGAGCCTGATGGAGATCCCCAGTGTGCGGCTGTTCGTGGACCGCGCCCAGTTCACGCGCCCTGATTTCCGGATCACCCGCGAGAACGCGACGACCGTCGCCGCGCTGTGTGAGCGGCTGGAGGGCCTCCCCCTGGCGCTGGAGCTCGCCGCCGCGTGGGTCCAGACCCTCACGCCCGCGCAGATGCTGGCCCGGCTCGACCGCCGCCTCGACCTGCTGACGAGCCGCCGCAAGGATCTCTCCCCCCGGCACCGCACCCTCCGAAATACGGTGGAATGGAGCTACGATCTGCTGGAGCCGGAGCTTCAGCGATTCTTCGCCCGGATGTCGGTGTTTCGCGGCAGCTGGTCCATCGATGCGGCGGAGTACGTGGGAGCGGAGCCGCTCGCGCTGGAGTACCTCCAGCAGCTTCAGGACCGCTCGCTCATCGTGACGGAGGAGAGCGCCGAATCCTACATGCGGTTCCGGCTGCTCGAAACCCTGCGGGCCTATGCCCAGGAACAGCTCTCCCCGGACGAGCGGAAGGAGGTTTCCCGGCGGCATCTGGAGTACTACCTGAATCTGGCGGAGATCGCGCGGCCCGAACTGGAAGGGCCGGATCAGACGGTCTGGATGGAGCGGCTGGCGCAGAACCAGGAGAATTTCCAGGCCGCCCTGGAGTGGGCGAAGTCGGAGCCGGAGGGGGTGGAACTGGGGCTGCGCCTGGCCGCCCGGCTGCAATTCTTCTGGTACGTGCGGGGGTACTACCGGGAAGGCTACCGTCACCTGACGGATCTGCTGGAGATCACACGGCCCACCGGGGGCGATTCGGGAGCGACTCCGGAGGCGCGCCGGAACCGGGCTCTGGCGCTGCAGGGAGCCGGAGAGCTGGCGAGCACCATGGGAGACATGCCCGCTGCCCGCCGTCTCTTCGACCAGGCGCTCACTCTCTGGCGGGAGATGGATAACGCCTACGGAATCGCGTTCGGCCTCAATTATCTGGGGATCGTCACGGAAGCGCAGGGGGATCGGTCCCGCGCGAAAGAACTTTACGAAGAGAGTCTGGGGATCTGGCGCGGGCTGGGCGATAAAGGCGGGGCGGCTCACACCCTGAAATGCCTGGGCGGGTTGCATCTCGCCCAGGGCGAGATCCGTCGCGCGCAGGAGCTTTACGAGGAAGGGACGACTCTCTACCGCCGGCTGGGGAACCGGCGGGGCATCACCATGATGCTCGGCGAGAACGCGCGCCTGGCGATGGTTCAGGGGGAGTACGACCGAGCCGCCGACCTGCTGAGGGAGTATTTGCTAGCGGCGCGGGAGATCAAGGACCTCGGGCACATTGCGGCGGCGCTCGACGAGTTGGGATCGGTGGTCCGCAGCCAGGGCGATTACTATCAGGCACGCACCCTCTACGAGGAAGGGCTGGAGATCGCGCGGGATCTGGGATACCGGCACCGGGTCGCCGCGATTTACAACCACCTGGGCATCGTGGCCTCCGAACAGGGAGATTACGAGAGCGCAGGCGATTTCTTCGAGCAGGGGCTGGAAATCGCGCGGGAGATTCAGGACCGGAACAACATGGCCGCCCTGCTCGATGGAATCGGGGTGGTGCATTGTCACCGGGGCGATTATGAGGCGGCGCACTCCGCCTTTGAGGAGAGCCTGGGCCTGTATCGGGAGATCGACGACCGGTGGGGAGTCGCGCGGGCGTTCCGTCACCTCGGCAATGCATCCATGGATGCCAACGACCTGGAAGCCGCACAACTCGCCTTTCAAGAGAGTCTGGAGATCGCGCGGGAGCTGGGCGACCGCCACGGTATCGCGATGGCGCTCTACGATCTCGGCGAGATCGCCCGGCAGCAGGGCCGCCCCTCCGAGGCGAAAACCCTCTGGGAAGAGGTGCAGGCCATCGATGCGGCGCTCGGGGTCCGGGGGGGCAGCGTACGGGGTGCGCTGGGGAACCTCTCGGTGGAGCAGGGGGAGTACGCGCGGGCACGCCGATTCTGGACCGAGAGCCTCAACGAGCACGTCGAGATCGGGGATCGGAAAGGGTTGATCGAGTGCCTGGAGGGGCTCGCGAGCCTGAGCCTCGCCGAAGGACTCCACCCGGAACGCGCTTCGACAGAGGAGTCGATACCAAAGGATCCCGACACCTGCCTGGCCCGCGCCGTACGCCTGTTCAGCGCGACGGAATCGTTGAGGAAGACGCTCGGCACTCCCCTGCCGCTCAACCGCCGGGAAGCCCGCGAGCGGTGCATGGCGGAATTGAAGGAACGCCTGGGCTCCGAAGCGTTCGCGGCGGCATGGGCGAACGGCGGCGGCATGTCGATGGACGAAGCCGTCGAATACGGCCGGGCTCCTAACGATTCACTTTGAGTTTAGGCTCTTTGAGTCAGGGGTTGAAAAGTCATTCTTTGAGCCCTTTTCCGTCTTCGGGGAGGTTTGGGGAATAATTCACGGTAATTTCACGATGGCTCTCATTCTGCTGTCACGATGAGGCCGTATATTCTCATTAGAAGAGAGGGGACCTGACAAGAGTCCCCCGGCGTCAGCCCTCCGACCTTCCGGCGCCCCCGTTCCTTCAGTGAGGATAAAATGGAATTTCCAGCTGTTCACTTTCCGATCACCCTCCCCATTGCCTCCCCGCGCTGGGCGCAGGTTCCTGCACAGGGTTCCCCACGATCATGACCTCTCCAAAGAACCTTTTATGCGTCGATCACCTGGCGCTGGTGGTGGAATCGCTCCGTCAGGCGGAAAACTTCTACATGCGGTTGTTCGGACTGCGGGTGCTGTTCCGCGAAGGGACAACCGTGGATGGCTGCATCCGCTGGCCCGCCGAACGGGAGTGGGAGGAGGTCCGGGCATCCGATCTCCCGGTCGAGCGGAGCTGCCTGGAATGCGACGGCTTCCGCCTGGTCCTCCAATTGAAGACGGAGGAGACGGCGCCCACGGGCCGCATCGACTACGTCTGCCTGCGGGTGAAGCCGGAAGATCTGGGGGCGCTCCAGACTCAGGCCGAAACCCTGGATTGCCGCCTGGAGCGCCCTTCGCCGGGGGAATTGATTCTGGAAGACCCCTATGGGGTCCGCTGGAAGATGGTGGCGGGGTAATCTCACCTTTCGGTCCGTTCAGGCGCTTTTTTCGGGCTGGAGGTCTTTGGCATGATAATGAGCGGTGGATCGTCCTTCGATCCACCGCATTTTTTATGCGAGACTCTCGGCGCGCCGCCGACGCATTCACGAGATAAACGGAGTCAGGCTTTCGGCGGGTAGAGATGAAATCCCAGGAAGATCTAAAAAGGATCGCTCCCGGATTCATCGAACAACCCCCTACCTCTCCGGAGATTCTTTCCCGCCGTCATGGAATTCCCACGGAACTTTTCAAGAAGTCGAGGTCGTTCATGAGAGCGATTCAGTATGCCGCCCCCCGATCCGTTGACGATGCGCTGGCCGTGCTGCAGGAAGCCGGATCGAACGCGCGCATCCTGGCCGGGGGCACCGATCTGATCGTGCAAGCCCGGACCGGTCTCCGGGAAACGGAGTTCTTCGTCGATGCCAAGCGCATCCCCGATCTGATGGAGCTCACGTTCGACCCGGAGCGCGGCCTGACGCTGGGCGCGGCGGTCCCTTGCCACCGGATCTACGCGGAGGAGGCCGTCCGCCGGCACTATCCCGCCCTCTGTGATGCGGCTTCGCTCATCGGGGGGACGGCGATCCAGGGGCGGGCGTCGGTGGGAGGGAACCTGTGCAACTCCGGCCCTGCCGGGGATTCGATCCCGGCCCTGATCGCCCATGGAGCGATGGCGCGGATCGCGAGCCCGCGCGGCGAACGGGAGTTGCCGGTGGAAGAGTTCTGCACCGCGCCGGGCCGGAACGTGCTGGAACCGTACGAGTTGCTGGTTTCATTGCAACTACCCGCTCCGGCGGCCCGTTCGGGGAGCCGATATCTGCGGTTCATTCCCCGCAACGAGATGGACATCGCGGTGGTGGGGGCGGGGGCGTACTTCGCGGTATCGGAAGCGGGAAGAATTACGGCGGCGCGGGTGGCGCTGGGCGCGGTCGCCCCGACGCCGCTGTTCGTGCCGGAAGCCGGGGAATCGCTGATCGGGAAAGCGCCGGGCGAGGCGGCGTTCGCCGAAGCCGCCGAGATCGCCCGGAACGCGGCGCGCCCGATCACCGACATGCGGGGCACGGCGGAGCACCGGAAGCACCTGGCGGGGGTCCTCACCCGCCGCGCGCTTCAGGGGGCGTGGGAGCGGATCGAGTCGTAAGGGAGACCCTCATGGCCGTTGAGTTGCAGAATCATCGTTTCACGCCGGAAGAGTATCTTGCGCTCGAACGGGAAGCGGATCACAAGAGCGAGTACTACTTCGGCATGATCTACGCGATGGCGGGGAGCAGCTCGGAGCACAGCGCGATCACCGCCAACCTGACGATTGCAGTGGGCTCTTCCTTGAGGGGAACGCCATGCCGGCCCTTCAGCAACGATTTGAAAGTACGCACCACGCCCGACGGCCTCTACACTTATCCCGATTTGACCCTCGTGTGCGGGGAGCCGCGCTACCACGACGAGCGCCGGGATGTGCTGGTGAATCCCACCGTCCTCTTCGAGGTGCTGTCCCCCTCCACCGAGGCGTACGACCGGGGGAAGAAGTTCCAGCAGTACCGGGAGATCGAGTCGCTTCAAGGCTACGTGCTCGTGTCGCAGGACGCGCCGGTGATCGAGGTCTACACCCGGCAGCAGGGGAACGACTGGCGGTACACGTCCGTTCAGGGGCGGGAGGGGATCGTGCGGATCGACCCGCTGAACGGCGAAGTGCCCCTGGCGGACGTGTATGAGGGGGTGGCGTTCCCGCCGCCGAACGCCGGGATTCCCGGCGAAGAAGCGAAAACGGACAGAGAATGAAAATGCGAGCTTGTTGAGGTGAGGGAGCATGGCAACCGAACTGTTATCCGGAAAAGTCGCCGTGAGCGCGACGATCAACGGCGAGCCGACCGACTGGCTCTGCGAGCCGCGCGAGACGCTGCTGGAAGTGCTGCGGGGCCGGCTAGGGCTGACCGGCTCGAAGGAGGGGTGCGGCAACGGCAACTGCGGCGCGTGCGCCGTGATGATGGACGGACGGCTGGTGAACGCCTGCTGTGTGCTGGGAGTGGAGGCGCAGGAGAGCGAGATCACGACGGTGGAGGGGATCGGCGGGCCGGAGGGCCTGACCCCGCTGCAACGCTGCTTTCTGGAGGAGGCGTCGCTGCAGTGCGGCTTCTGCACCCCCGGCTTCCTCGTCGCGGCGACGGCGCTGCTGGACCGGAACCCCGACCCCTCGGAGGAGGAGATCCGGTGGTGGCTCGCGGGGAACCTCTGCCGCTGCACCGGGTACGACAAGATCCTGCTGGCCGTGCAACGTGCGGCGGCGGAGATACGAGGTATTAACATGCAATCGGTCGTTTCACCGCAGGAGATCACGCAAGTCATGGAGAGCCGCACCCTCCGGCTGGGAGAACGCCCCATCCCATTCGAGCGATACCTCGAACTGACGGGTGAGAATGACGACATCGAGCTGGTGAACGGGGTGATGGTTGAGAACATGGCGACACAATACGATCACGAAAGACTGTTTGGCTGGTTCTACCTCCTCCTTGGCAGTTATGTCGGGCGGCGCGGTCTAGGAGTCGTGCTCGGCTCGCGGACGGCGGTGCGGATCAACGAGTTCGGCGGGCGGCTTCCGGACCTCCTGTTCGTGCGCCGGGAGCGACTCGACATCATCCAGCAGAAGGCGATCACCGGCGCGCCGGACCTCGTGATCGAGATCGTCTCCCCCAACGACCGCCCCTCGGACATCATCGGCCTGGAAACGGACTACCGGAGCATCGGGGTCGCGGAGATCGCCTTCATCGACCGGGGGAAGGGGCGGGTGCGGCTCCTGCGGAAGCGCGGCGAGACGTACGAGGAAGAAGAGGTGCGGTCCGGCCCTTTCCGCTTCGAGACGGTGGAGGGGTTCCGGCTGGAGGCGGAGGGGGTGCTGAACGACGCTCTCCCGGATGAGTTCGCCATCCTCGACGGTTTACTCGCACAGGGGAAATCTGCCCAGCCATAAAAAATGATTGAACTGCTTTGTCTGACGCTTGGAGTTCGCCTAAACTGGATCTATGGATTACCAAGACATTATCACTCTGGAACCCGGCAAACGTGGCGACAAGCCGTGCATCCGCCATCTGCGCATCACCGTCTATGATGTGCTGTCTTACCTGGCGGCGGGCATGAGTCAGGAGGAGATTTTACAGGACTTCCCCTATCTCACTCCCGAAGATATACGCGCCTGCCTCAGTTACGCGGCAGACCGGGAGCAGCACACCCTCACCGCCGCATGAAGCTACTGCTGCGGGTCGGCTTGGCAGGTTGTCGCATTAAACTCTGCAAGACATTCAGGAAGTGAGTTGTACCAACTTGTGGAATTCAGTTATAACCTATCTTATGAGCATTTTATTTTAGGAAAATAGCCGTCATTAATATGAAACATAAAACATACATTATAATAATAGGTTTTATAGCATTATTATTATTTTTTGTCTTTATTAATCGTTATCATTACACTTCACATCGTGGAATGCGGATACGAACTGATAGATTTACAGGCCAGAGTGAATATTTCAATTTCAGTGATGGGTGGGAGAGCATACGGAATAAGAAAAAGGCACTCCCTAAACACATAGCAGAACTACCTAAGAATGAAAGAGAAAAGCTACACGGGACGGCAACAGTTGAAGGAGATACGGACAGAACAATTGTAACTTGTCAACTTTATAATGGAACTGATTACACAATAACAGAATTGTACGCACGGATAAGATTTAAAGATACATCAGGAAAAGTAAATACTGATCGTGTATATCGGCTTCTACCACTTACTATAGCAAGACCATATGCTGACACAACATTCAAAACTACTCTGACTTCTCTCCCGAATGATGTAGTCATTGATTCTTGGGAATGGGACATAGAAGTAGTCAGGGGTCACAAATGATACTTCCTGTTTCCTATTGAGAAGGAAAGTGGGATGATTATGGACACTCAAACCAAACCTGAATACCGCGTGATCGGTACTCGCCCGGTGAGGCCGGACGGGGTGGATAAAGTCACGGGCCGGGCGGTCTACGGGGCGGACGTGCAGCTCCCCCGCATGGCGTTCGGCAAGATCCTCCGCAGCCCGTTCGCTCACTCCCGCATACGCAATATCGACACGAGCAAGGCCGAAGCCCTGCCCGGCGTCCTCGCCGTGATGACCTCCCGCGACATGCCCGAAGCCTCCGCCACCATGGACCTCGGCGAGGGCGGCGAGCAGGACATGAGCCACGCCAGCGCCAACGTCATGGCCCACGGCAAGGCGCTCTACCAGGGCCACGCCGTCGCGGCGGTGGCGGCCACCAGCCCCTACATCGCCGAGGAAGCCCTCCGGCTGATCGACGTGGGGTACGAAATGCTCGATCCCGTCATGGACGTTCACGCGGCCATGAAGCCGGACGCGCCCCTCCTCCATCCCGCCCTCTTCACCGAGACCGCCGGGGAGAAAGCGGCCCAGCCAAGCAACGTCGCCTCGCACACGATCCTCGAAGAGGGGAACATCGAGGAGGGGTTCGCGGGGGCGGCGGTCGTCGTCGAGCGCGAATTCGACACGGCGACGGTCCACCAGGGCTATATCGAGCCGCACGCGGCGACCGCAGAATGGAAGGCCGACGGGCAGCTCACGGTCTGGTGCAGCACGCAGGGGACGTTTGCGGTGCGCTCCCAGTGCGCCGAAATCCTCCGGCACCCCGTCTCGCAGATCAAGGTCGTCCCCACCGAGATCGGCGGGGGGTTCGGCGGCAAGATCTCCGTCTACCTCGAACCCGTCGCGGCGATCCTCTCCCGCAAGACGGGGCGGCCCGTCCAGATCGTCATGGACCGGGCGGACGTGCTCATGGGGACCGGCCCGACTCCCGGCGGGCACCTCATAGTGAAGATGGGCGCGGACCGAGATGGGAACCTCGTCGCGGCGCAGGCGACCCTCGCGTACGAGGCGGGGGCCTATCCGGGTTCCCCCGTCGGGGCGGGCGCGACCTGCATCTTCGCGCCGTACCGGATCCCGAACGCCCGCGTGGACGGGTACGACGTGGTCGTGAACAAGCCGAAGTCGAACGCCTACCGCGCCCCCGGCGCAACCATCGCCGCGTTCGCCGCCGAAACCGTCATCGACGAGATGTGCGAACAACTCGGCATGGACCCCCTGGAGTTCCGCCGGAAGAACAGCGCGCAAGAGGGCGACAAGCGGATCGGGGGGCCGCCTTACGCCCGGATCGGGCATCTCGAATGCGTCGAAGCGGCGCTGGCTTCCGAGCATTACCGCACTCCCCTTGAAAAGGAGGGGCCGGGCGGCAAGCGGCGCGGGCGCGGAGTCGCGAGCGGCTACTGGGGCAACTGGGACGGGACCTCCTCCTGCACGGGACGATTGAACCCCGACGGGACGGTCTCGCTCCTCGAAGGCTCGACCGACATCGGGGGGTCGCGCGCGTCCATCGCCATGCAGTTCGCCGAGGCGTTCGGGATCGACTACGAGCAGGTGCACCCGGCGGTCGTGGACACCGACACGGTGGGCTACAACGACGTGACGGGCGGCAGCCGCACCACGTTCGGGACGGGGTTCGCCGCCATCCAGCTCGCCGAGCGGATGCAGCGCGACATCGCCGCGCACCTCGCCGAGCTCTGGGAGGTCGCGCCGGAATCCGTCACGGTGGAGAACGGGGTGTATTCCGCCGACGGCCAGCGTGCGACCCTCGCGGAAGCGGCTAAACTCCTGAGCAGCCGGGGCCGACACGTCGCCGCGTCGATCACCGCCAAGGGGCAGAACAAGAGCGGCGCGTTCGCCGTCCACATCGCCGACGTGGAGGTGGACCCGGAGACGGGGAAGGTGGACGTAATCCGCTACACCGACGTGCAGGACGCAGGCAAGGCGATCCACCCTTCCTACGTCGAGGGGCAGATGTCCGGCGGAGTGGCGCAGGGGATCGGGTGGGCGCTGAACGAGGAGTACGTCTACGACGACGCGGGGGCGCTCCGCAACCCGACCCTCCTCGATTACCGGATGCCCACCGCCCTCGACGTGCCCGACATTCATAACATCATCGTGGAGGTCCCGAACCCCGGCCACCCGTACGGGGTGCGGGGAGTGGGGGAGGTCCCCATCGTGCCGCCGCCCGCCGCCATCGCCAACGCGATCCACGATGCCGTCGGCGTTCGCCTCACCGACCTGCCGATGTCCCCGTCGCGGGTCTGGAAAGCGATTTATGCCCCCTGAACCACGAAGGACACGAAGAACACGAAGGACACGAAGAACACAAAGAAAAGCTTTATGAAACCGCAGATGAACGCAGATGGGTGAGTACGTGAGCCTTATCTGCGTTCATCTGCGTTCATCTGCGGTTTCATTTCATCTCACTCGCCCGGAAGGAGGAGCGATGGCGACCGTTCACATTCCCGCGCCGCTGCGGACCCTGACCGGGGGACAGGCGGAAGTCACGGCCCCCGGCGAGACGCTCGGCGAGGTGATGGACCGCCTGGCAGCCGAGCACCCCGGCCTGAAAGAGCGCCTGACGAACGGCGACCGGATCCGCGCCGGGTTCGCCGTGTTCGTGGACGGGGTGTCGGCCTCGCCGTACCTCAACACCCGGCTGGACGAGAACGCCGAGGTCTACTTCGCGCCTGCGATTGCGGGAGGATAGCGGGGATTCCGGGCGGGGAGATGTCCTCAGGAGCAGGGACGATCCTTCCAATAGAGAGGAAGAAGCCCCTTCGCCGCGAATAGGGGCGATGCCGGTCTTCTGTTGTCCGGCGGTCTCTTCTCTCCATCGATGGTCGGGTTCTCGCTGTCGATATACGCCTGGATATCCCCCTGAGGGAGGAAATTGATGATCAACAGTCTTCGCTGGCGACTCAGCCTCATGATGTTCCTGGAGTACGCCGTCTGGGGCGCCTGGACGCCGATCCTGGCGGCGACTCTCGTGGACCGCCTGAACGCGACCGGGATGCAGATCGGCGCGGTGTACGGCGTCCTCTGGCTCGCCAGCATCATCACTCCATTCATCGGCGGGCAGCTGGTGGACCGCTACATGCCCAGCCAGATCTTCCTCGGCGTGGCGGCGCTCGTCATGGCCGCCGCCGCATGGATGATGTCGTTGCAGGATTCCTTCGGCGGGATCATCGGCTGGATGTGGGTCTGGTCGCTGGCTTTCGCCCCGACGCTCGGCATCACTAACTCCATCGCCTTCCATCACCTCACCCGCGCGGACGCGACGCAGGCGGAGCAGGACCGCGACTTCGCTATTGTCCGCACGGCGGGCACCGTCGGCTGGATCGTCGCAGCGTTCATTCTGACCTGGTATCTCACCTCTAAACCGGCGGTCCCTGCCGGGACGTGGGCGCCGTTCGAGGAGTTGCAGCTTACGGCGGTCTTTGGCCTGATCCTGGCGGTGGTTTCGTTCCTGCTTCTGCCGCACACCCCGCCTTCTAAAGAAGCCTCGGACCCGTGGGCGTTTCTCAAGGCGTTCCGCCTCTTCGGGAGCGTTCCGGGTTTCACGGCTTTCATGCTGATCTCGTTCGTCGTTTCGACCGAGTTCCAGTTCTTCTACGTCCTCTCCGCGCCGTTCCTCTCCGACCTCGGCATCCCGCACGCGTGGCTCTCCACGACCAAGAGCGTCAGCCAGATCGCGGAGATCATCGCCCTGGCGGTCTTCCTGCCGCTCTCGCTGAAATATCTCGGCATGCGGAAAACGCTCGTCATCGGCGTGCTGGCCTGGCCGCTCCGGTATTTCATCTTCGCCATGCAGGAGCCGCTCTGGCTCGTCGTGGTGTCGTTAACGTTTCATGGGATCGGCTTCGCCTTCGTCTTCATCACCTCGCAGATCTACGTGGACCGCGTCGCGCCGAAGGACATCCGGGCCAGCGCACAGAGCCTCCTGACCATCGTTACGATCGGCATGGGCAACTGGATCGGCACGATGTTCTCCGGCTGGCTGAAGGACCGCTACACGACGTTCGTTCCCAACCCGCAGAATCCCGCGCAGATGATCCCCGGCGACGTGAACTGGCAGATGGTGTTCATGATTCCTGGAATCCTGACACTCCTCTGCGCCGTCGCCTTCTGGTTCACGTTCATCGAGCCGAAAGCGACCCCGTCCGACAAGGACCGGGAAGGCCCGATCCCGCCCTCCCCGACTGAGCCGGAGACCACCCCGGTCATCTCAGAGATGCCATAGGGCCGACCGAACCCGTTTTTCAGCCATAGATGCATGAGATGCAAGAAAGCCCTCCATGATTTACTCACGGAGGGCTTTCTTGCATCTCGTTCACAGAGGATTGGGGCTGAAGCCGAAAAGCTGTACGCTTAGATCCCCTCTCCCAGAATTGGGAGAGGGCCAGCGCGAAG
>JAHWJO010000095.1 GCA_019348365.1 Armatimonadota bacterium
ACGTCGAGGATGGTGTGCTCGAAGAAGTAGAGGGCGTTGCGGACCTCGTCCCGCACGGTGAGGGAGGTGGCCCGGAGTTCGTCGGTCTGCCAGAGAGCAGTGAGGGTGCGGCGCAGCTCGCCGGCGGCGACCTCCGCCGAATTGAGGGGGCTGTCCATCCCCGAGGCTTCAAGGGGGTGGGCGAAAGCGACGAGCCCCTGCGCGATGCTCCGGAGCTTATCCTGCACGGCGCGACGGCGGGCCTCGGTGGGGTGGGCGGTGAGGGTCGGGCGGATGTCGATCTGATGGAGGAGCGCCTGAATCTGCTCGGGGGTTGTGCCGTTCGCCTGGAGCCGCTGAATCGCATCCCCGATAGATTCGGGCCGGGGTTCGCCGGTGAGGCGGTTCTGGCGCTCGCGGTTGACGCGGACGATCTCCTTCTGCTCCGCCGTGTTGAGAAGCTGAAACAGGACGGTGAAGGCGCGGAGGACGCGCTGGAGCCGCTTCGGATCGAGCAGCTCCGGATACCTCCGGGCCAGCTCGTCGGCGTCGGGAGTGTCCGTTTCGGCGCAGAGGCTACGGATGAGGGCGAGCAACTCCGGTCCCTCCTGCTCCAGCAGGACCTCTTCAAGCAGGCGGTCCAGCAGCAGGATGTCCTCGCTCAACGGCTCGGAGAGACTCAGCTCGCGGGGGGTGAGTGAAAAGAGAGTATCGGCGCTCATTCAGAACTCGAATCGTTCACGATGAAAGGAGAGGGGGAGAAGACGACCGGTTAACCGGAAGGGCATATCGATGATCTTCATAGGCGACCGGCTCAACGGGTCATAGACCCTTTTATTGTGACGAAAAATAAGCTTCTGAAGAAATCGACGGCGGTTTTCTGATTAGAGTCGCTTCTTCCTTCCAGCCAAATCGAAACACCGGGCATCGCAGGGATGTGTCTCTTCCCGGAGGATCCGCACTGCCGTTAAGGAGTATTCCCTTCTCTGTCGAATGCAGGGAGGTTAGAAGGATAAACACTACACCCAATGGTTTTGTTCACAGGTGAATGTAGAAAGGACCCGAGATTGGAATCCTCCGTAAATCCCCCTGAAGCCGCGAATCACCCGCTGATCGAGATCTTCGCCATCGGTACGGAGCTGGTCATCGGGCGCATCCAGGACACGAACTCGACATGGCTCGCGGAACAGATCACGGAGTTGGGAGGGCGTATCCGCCGGGTGACCCTCCTCACCGATGAGAAGGAGGAGATCATCCGCGCGCTGCAGGATTCCGTGGACCGGGGCACCCGGATTCTGATTGCGACGGGGGGCCTCGGCCCGACCCCGGACGACCTGACCGTGGATGCCGTCGCCGAATGGATCGGCGTGCCCGTTGTCACGAGCGACGTGGCGGTGGAGGACTACTGCCGGCGGCGAAGCCTCACCCGCGAGGAGTTGAGCGAGAACCTCCTCCGGATGGCCCGCTGTCCCGAAGGGGCGGAAGTGATGACGAACCCGGTGGGGTGGGCGCCGTGTATCAGGGTGGAGGCGAAAGGCGTGCGGCTTTTCATCATGCCCGGCCCGCCGAAGGAGGTGCAGGGGTTGTTCCCCCGATACATCGCGCCGTACATCTCCGAATCGTATGAGATCCGTTCCGCGAGCATGCGAGTGGAGGTGGACCTGTGGGAATCGGAGGCATCGCCGCTGATGGAAGCGACGATGGAGCGGCATCCGGGGGTCTATCTCAAGGCGTACGTGGCCCTGCGGAATTCGCCGGAAGAGCGGCTGCCGGTGGACCTGGTGGCGACGGGCGAGGATGCGGCGTCGGCCCATGCGATTCTGCACGCCGCGCTGGACGACTTCGCAGCGCAGGTACGGCAGAAGGGGCGGAGTATCGATTATGCGGCGGAGGAGTCGTGAGGGGGGAGTCTGTGAGTCGCCCTCACCCCGTCGCTCACCTTCGTTCGCGATGGCCCCTCTCCCAATACTGGGAGAGGGGATCGGGATGCATGACTCTTCTGCTTCGGAGAGAGATTCTTTCCTGGTAACTCACTCCTCACCAATCCATCATTCCCGTAGGCTTGTGCCATGCCTCGGTCCTGTTACGGAATGAACTCGACAGATCCCTCTCCCAGCATTGGGAAAGGGCCAGCGCGAAGCGCGGGGGTGAGGGCGCTACCCCCTACTCCCTGACGCATAAGTTGTCAAGTCGTGCCGCGTGAGGAAGATTACGGTTCCGGCGTGGTGATCCCTGAGACGTTGCCCGGATGTCCCGGGGGGTATGGCCCGTTTCGCCGCATGGTCATCTGACCCCAGGTCCAGTCCTTGAACCATTTGGTGTGCCCGTCGAAGAAGACGATATTGCTTCCCTCGTTGTGGCGTCCGGGGAAGTGCATCTCCCACGCTCGCCCTTTCCCTTCGATGAGCAACAGGGGAGCCGATTGCGCCTTGCTTGGGATGGGATTGCCCCCGGTATCGTGGTAGACGGCCCCATCGTGCTGGGCATCCGCCGTGGCATCGGCGTCCCCAGTCGTCATGGGATCCTGAGCCTGCGTGGACGCCGGATTGAACGGCCTCAAATTATGATTGTACGGCTGGGTGCCCGATCCGATTGCCTCGGTGATGAGGATGAACGCGGACGGATTCTTGATGTCGGAGGCGCTGCCTTCACCCCAGGCGCGTTCCCCTCTCGGGTAGCTCACCGCCCCGCCGCCCATCGTGTAGGAGACGTTCATCTCCGAAGACGGGCAGTGCCACAGCTCCGTGTTCTTGTTGTAGCTCAACATCGAGTTGATCCAGCCGATGGGCGCTCCCAGCCCGATCCACCCGTCATAGCCGGGAATCAGGGTCTCGTCCCAGTCGTTCAGGTACATATGCATGGCCGTACCGTACTGCTTCAGGTTATTCGAACAGGAGGTCATGCGAGCGCGTTCGCGGGCCTTGGCGAAGACGGGGAAGAGGATCGCCGCCAGAATGGCGATGATCGCGATAACGACCAGCAATTCGATCAGGGTAAAACCACGACGACGGTTCATCATGCCTCCCCGGACTCCTTCCCTATGAAGTCCTGCAAGTCAGAAGGGTTCGTGAACGAAGATGAAGGCAAGGGGGATGATCTCTTAAGATGACGTATGACGTTGCAACTCCGTATTGCCGCACTTCGGATCCGAACAGTAAGCGTTACAATGCGACCCGGTGGATTCTATGCCTCCATAACCGCTTGTTATCTATCGTAGCCGGGAAGTGAGACAGCCGCAAGTCCGATGGGTACCCTGAAGTAGGCAAAAATTGAGCAGAGGGGGACGGAAGCGGCTCGTTTCAACTGTCACTCCATTGATTCCCCTCCCATCGAACTATTACAGACGATAAGGGAGCGTGTCGGGACGGACGTATGTAGGACGAGAGGAAAGTCGAACAAGTTTGAGCAGCAGTGACGTTCCTGATCGTGCAGCTTACACGATCACTATAAAGAGTCCCCCATCTGGAAATATAAGGGTCAGGGGAGAAGGTTTTCGTCTCCGGGAAGCGGCTCGGTAGCGATGCCGGTGCCCCGGAGGTCGTGCGTGGAGATCTCCGAATCGGTGGGGTTGGGGATGGAGTCGGAAGCGGGACCGGTCTCGTAGGAGACGCCTCCCTGCGTCGACGAATGCCCTCCGGTGATCGCCTGATCCAGCGCCGCGCGAGCCTGATCTTCCTCGGTCTGCCGGAGGTTTTCGATCGCCTCTTCAGAATCCTCCATAGAGGGGTGAACAGGGCCGGGATTCGCTTCCTCATGAACGGACATCGTTCTCGATCCTTAAAATCAAAACGGGGGAGGAACGACTACTCGCGTTCCTCCCCCTTCTGTTTTGCCGTTACCCTTACGGGTGTTCGTGCCGGTTAGGGAGGAGCGCCGGGAGCCGTTCCGGCATCCGGGGCGGCGGTGCCCGTCGTCTCCGCTCCGACAGCTCCGGTGTCGCCGGCGGGCGGCGGTGCCGGCGCCGGAGTGACGATGGTCGTTGGGGGCGGGGCCGGCGCCGGAGTGACGATGGTCGTTGGGGGCGGGGCCGGCGGGGCCGGGGTGGGCGTCGGTGCGATCACCGTCGTGTCGGTGTCGGCGGGCGGCGGGGCGGGCGTATCGACGATGACCGTCGTCGGCGGTTCATGGAGCACCCGGCGCTCGCCTTCCCAGGGTCGGGTCGCCATGGCCCAGATCAGGCCGACGATGGCAATCGCCGACACGATCCCGATCATCAGCCACATGCCGAACGCGTTTTGCGATGCGACGGCGGATTCGACCGTGGCGGTTTCCACGGCCAGGTCGCGTTCCGCCGCGCGGTTCGCCGCGACTCTCCGGGCGGTTTCGGCTTCTCGCGTCTGCTCCCGCGCGACGGCGGCGGCGGCATCGCGCTCGATGGTCGCATCGACCGCCGCGTCCGCTGCAACATCCCGCTCGGCTCTCAATCGGTTCGTTTCCGCCGAATCCTCTGGCGGGCGAGGGTTGTTTTCATCTGCCATTTTTTCCGGACTCCTCATCCCTTTCGACGAGCGCATCTCTCGTGAAGAGGCTATGAATTGCGAAACAGGGGGTATACACAGGTGCATACCCCCTGGAACTCGTTCCTCAAACATCGTCTTTTAGCGCCGCAGTCGACCTAACGCGATAAGCTGTTTGAGATTGCCGGAAGAGAGGAGGGGGTCCGATATCCTGTGCCCCCTCCTTTCCAGAGCCGTTACAGCCGTATCGCTTTTATTTCGCGCCGTAGGTCACGCTCAGGGGCTCCGAGGTGCGGCCGTCGGGGCCGACGGTGACCAGCGACACTTTGTACTCCAGGTTTTTCGCGCCGAGCGGCCTCGGCAGCGGGAGCGCATCCGAACGGAAGACGCCGTCCGAGCCGACCCGGACATCCTGCACGATCTCGCTGCCTTCCAGCGGCAGCACGCCGAAGAGCTTACCCGTCGTGTTGAGCATCACGCGGACGGTGGAGTTCGGCTCGGCACGACCCACGACCTGAATGCTGTCGCTGAGCTTGGTGCCGGGCGCGGGGCTGATCAGGAACGGGCGCTGCAAGGTGCCGCCCGCAAGAGAGACAGGTCGGGCGGTGTTCAAGGTCGAAACCGTCCCGCCATCCGTCCGGAGCCGCACCTGGATGGGCGTGTCGAAGGCTTTATCGTTGGAGCGAACGGTGTAAGTCCCGGTGTATACGCCCGGCGAGGTTTCCCGCATGGGGAGGTTCTGGGCCACGCCGGGGAGGGTGAAGGTGGCGGTCCCGCCCGGTTCGCCCCGCGCGGTGATGGTCAGGGTTTCGCCGGGGGCGAGGGCTTCTTCCGCGTTATGGGTGACGGCAGTCAGGCCTTCTGCGACCGGCCTCACGTTGAAGGTGGTGAGGGCATTCGAGACGTTGCCCGCCCGATCCGCCACGCGGAGCTGCACCATCGTCGAGCCGTTCATCGGTTCCGTGGGGGTGTAGATGATGAACCCCGGAGTGACCCGGGCCTGGTCCGTGACGTCTTTCCCGTTGACGGTGAGGCGGACGGAGTTTCGGTCGATCCCGGCGCTCCCCTGGGAGCGGAATTCGGCATAGATGTCGGGCCGCGCGCGGGTGATCGTGCTGCCGCTCGTGGGGGAAAGGTTCACGATCTGCGGCGGCTGAGCATCGATAGTGATCGGGTCTCCGGCCTGCACGACCGCCGATTCGCGGTTCCCGGCGGTCAGCCGAGCGAGGACGCGAGCGTCATTCACGTTGATGCCGCTCGGCACAGTGACGCGACCGGTGTAGCGTCCCGGCTGGGTCTCGCGCATCGGGACGTTACTCGCCACGCCGACGACGGTGAAGAAGCCGCGAGTGCCGGGCGTGCCTTCGAGCTCGACCTCAATGATGTCTCCGGCCTTCACCGGGCCGCGTGTGAGATGGCGGAACGATTGGATGACGGGATCTACCGCCCTCGGGTTTCGATTGTCGTTGATCACCCGGTCGTCGCGGCCGTCGCGAATGACCCGTTCGCCACGGTCATTGATGATCACGGCCCGGTCGCCATCGAGCACGATGGTCCGGTCGTTATCATCAGCGCTGCCCCTGCGGTCCTGCGTGTTCCCGGCGAACCGCTCTTCGGTGACGATCTCCACGCGCTGCTCCCGTCCGCTCCAGGAAACATCCGCGCCGAGGGCTTCGCTGACGAAGCGGAGCGGGACCATGGTCGTGCCCCGGATGACCTGGGCGGGGACGTCGAGCGTGGTGGCGCGCCCGTTGACCGTCGCGATCCGGGAGCCAATGGGGAGGGTGAACTGGCGGTCGCCTTTCATCCCGACGACCGTTTTCGTCTCCTGGTCCCAGATGAGGGTCGCGCCCATCTCTTCGAGGACGCCGCGCAGGGGGACGAACACCCGTCCCTGCATCTGGGCGGGCCGGACGTTGGTGAACATCACAGGCTGCTGGTTCACGTAGACGTCAATGGCGCCGGCCGGCATTGAAATCCCGGCGGCGAGCAGAGCGGATAACCCTGCTCTTGCGGTATAAGTTTTTATCTCCATGTTTCACCTCCAGGATTGTTTTACCCGTCCGGGTCCAAATCAATGCGTGAAACGCGATATTGCGAGGTGATTGCGTCCCTTTAACGAATCGATGGGTCGTCAGGAGAGAGAATCGGGCGGGTACAGAGCCGGAGCTAAAAACAGAGGGGCTGAACCATGTTCCGTTCAGCCCCTCATCCGTTTGTCGTGCAGTTACCGAGTGCCCTCAGGCCATCACGGACTTCAGGCCATTACGCTGCGGCCCGTCAGAAGCTTGAGGATCGCGACGAAGAGCACGGAGCCGAGGATGGCCGGGATCACGGAGACTCCCGCTATCACCGGGCCGATCTGGATCAGCATGCCGCCGATCCAGGCCCCGATGAGGCCGACGATGAACGAGCCCAGAAAGCCGGGCCCGACCTTGCCGCCCGCGATCCCCTCGCCGATGGCGCCACAGACGCCCGCGATGAGGATGAAGAGCAGCAGTCCGATCAGTGAAAATTCCATTTTTGTCACTCCTTACCGTTTGTTGGCATCCTGAACGGCATCCTTGATTTCGCCGACGCCTTCCTTGACGGAGCCTTTCACCCGATCCCAGGTGCCTTCCGCCTGGAGCTGCTCGTTATCCAGAACGTCTCCGGCGGCCTGTTTGACATGGCCTTTGGCCTGGTCGTACTCGCCTTCGACTTTTTCTCGGTTCGCCATGGGTGTTCTCCTTTGGAGGCTCATCTTTGAAGGTCATAACAGATATCCACTGATTTGAAGCACGGAAGGATCGGTGAACGGCTCCAGCTTATCGGGCACTGTCATGACGCAGAGCGGAATGAGGGTCTCCTGACGCAACGGGGAGCCTTCGCCCCCCGTTGCGTGGATTGAAACCGATTGTCTCCAAACGGGAAGACGTTAACCACCGTCACCAGCGCCACCCTGCGGAGCCGGAGCAGCCGGTTCAGCCGGGGCCGTTCCGCCTGGAGCCCCTTGAGGGCCGGGTGCCCCCTGAGGGCCGGGAGGGCCGGGAGCGCCGGGAGAACCACCCGGCACGACGACCGTCGTGTCGTTATCAGGCGCGGGTGCTGGGCCGGGGTTGATGATCGTGGTGTCGTTGTCAGGCGCGGGGGCCGGAGCTTGGCCCGGCACGATGACGGTGTTATTGGTGGGCGTCGGAGTCGTATCGACCACGTAGGCGGGACGGTACCACGCGAAATAGCCGATCGCCAGCAGTACGAGGAGCACCACCAAAACGATCACCATGGTTCCCCACGCGGCGGATTCGCCGGTGGTGTCCACTTCATGTACAACGGGGCTCATTCAGAAAACCCTCCTTTTGTTCGATCTACAGAATGAGGGGGTACTTGCCTCCGTATGGGTAGTGGAGTAAGTAATCGTTTCCCTCGGATCAAATTTACCCCGCGTGAAGGGGAATTAAACGCTGATGGGGGAAGGCATGTTCCCTCTCAACGGTTTCGGAGCAGGCGCCGTTTCCCGTTCCATTGACGATTTTGAATCGGACTGTTACGCTCTTATGGAAATCCAGGACGAACGAGGGTATCCGGCGGAATTTGCCACCCGTCATCCCTGGGAATGCGACTTGCTTCACCCCTGGATGGAGTTTGATCCCGATTCTGGAGGGATGGCCTTCAGTATGATGAGGTTCATGGGCCATAATAATAGGGATACAGCCTTAACAGGGCTATATCAGACTGGAAACGTACCTTTACTTTCATTGATTAGATCGCTGGAGAGTTTGATGCCCGTTCGACCCCTCTGCATTATTCTTAACTCTCTGCATTATTCTTAACTACAGGGGAGACCTCATTGATTACACCCGATATTCAGGAAGTCGTGTCGGTGATCGAAGACGAACGCCCGAAGATCCCCGTGGGACTGTTGAGCCGCCAGGAGAAGGATCGGCACATCGAGCGGGCCTTCGTCGGCCTCTACAGGTGGTATGTGGATCGATCCCAGAAGACCCGTGACTGGAATCCGGACCGCAGCTTCGACTGGAAATCATTCCGCACGGACCATTCCCCGGAGATCAACACAATTCTGGAGGGGTTCTTCGCGGTCGAGCAGTACGTGCCGGATTACGTGAGCACGCTGCTGCGGGTCATCCGCCAGAGCCATGGGCGCTCGCACTTCCACATCCGGTGGGGCAGCGAGGAGGAGAAACACGCCGACCTCTGGTACAATACGGTGCTGTTTTCGCGCTACCGCTCGCCGGACTGGCTCCGGGAGTACATGCACGCGCTGCGGAGCGAATCGTGGGAGCTGCCCTGGGACGACCCCCTGCATATGATCTTCTACACGGTGTTCCAGGAGCTGGCGACGCAGCTCAATTACCGGAAGCTGATGTACATCGCGGCGGGGAAGAGCGACAAACCTCATTTTGCGGATGCCAGAGACCCCGTGCTGAGGCAGGTGTGCGCCGTCATCTCGGCGGATGAGTCGGCGCACTTCGACTTCTTCCTCCAGGGAGGCCGCATCTTCCTGTACTACTACCCCGATGAGTCGCTGCGGGCGATCAAGGACGTGATCGAGCATTTCGCGATGCCGGCCAACGACATCATCCCCGATTACGATATCTTCTTCGAGACGATCCTGAAAGCGGGGATCTACGGCCCCCGCGACCACGCGAAAGACGTGGTGAAGTTCGCCCTCAACCGTATGGGCGTGGAAGGCCGCAAGCATCTGGAGGAGGGCATCCGGCGGATGCGGCAGGTCCCGGACGAGCACGGCAACTTCCGGGAGACGGCCATCTTCGACGGGCTGGATTTCCCGAAGGTGGAAAAGGGAGTGCGGGACAGCTTCGCCGCGATTGAAGCCTACGAACGCGAAGTGGGCCTCGACGCGGTGGACCCGACCGCTTTCGTGTCGAACTACAAGTAAGAGGCGAATGAGGAATTTCAAATAAGGAAGCCAGGAAACCAGGGATAATCGGGGAAAACCCCTTCGTTTCCTGGCTTCCTTATTTTTGTTCTGGATTTAATCCTGTTCTTGCTTCAGTCGCGCGATGAGGTCCTCCACCGGCGTGGGGCCGAGATCCCCCGCGTCCCGCGCCCGCACCGAGACCGACCCGCTCTCCACCTCGTTGTCCCCCACGATCAGCATGTAAGGGATCTTGTGCAGCTGCGCCTCGCGGATTTTGAAGCCGGTCCGCTCCACCCGCTCGTCCACCTCCACACGGAAGCCGTCCGCCTTCAGCCGCTCCGCCACGCCCCGCGCGTACTCCTGATGGCGGTCGGCGATGGGGAGGAGGCGGACCTGCTCCGGCGCGAGCCACAGCGGGAATGCCCCCGCGAAATGCTCGATCAACACCCCCACGAACCGCTCGAACGAGCCGAACGGCGCGCGGTGGATCATCACAGGCCGGTGGGGGTTGCCGTCGGGCCCCGTGTATTCGAGGTTGAACCGCTCCGGCAGGACGTAGTCCACCTGCACCGTGCCGAGCTGCCACTGCCGCCCGATGGCGTCCTTCACCATGAAGTCGAGCTTGGGGCCGTAGATCGCCGCCTCCCCTTCCTCCACCGTGTACGCCATCCCCATCTCCTCGCCCAATTCCTGTACCGCCGCCAGGAGCGCGCCCTGCGACTGCTCCCACGCCTCCGAACTGCCGACGTACTTGTCCGGCTTGTTTGGGTCGCGGAAGCCGACACGGGCCGTGTAGGTCATGTTCAGCCGGTTCAGCACCAGCAGCACCAGCTCGACGTTGCGCTTGAACTCCTCCCGCAATTGCTCCGGCATGAGGAACAGGTGCGCGTCGTCCTGCGTAAAGCCCCGGACGCGCGTGAGCCCTCCCACCTCGCCGCTCTGCTCCCACCGGTACACCGTGCCGAACTCCGCGAACCGCAGCGGCAGGTCGCGGTAGCTGCGCGCCTGGCTCTTGTAGATCTGGATGTGGAAGGGGCAGTTGACGGGCTTGAGGACGAACTCCTCGTGCTCCCGGTCCATCACGGGGTACATGCTCTCGGCGTAGGCCGTCATGTGGCCGGAGGTGCGGAACAGATCCGCCTTTGCGATGTGCGGCGTGACGACGGGCTGGTAGCCGCGCTTGAGCAATTCAGTGCGGATGAACTCCTCCAGGGTGCGGCGGAGCATCGCGCCTTTGGGCAGCCAGAGCGGCAGCCCCACGCCCACCTCCGACGAGATCAGGAACAGGCCCAGCTCGCGGCCCAGGCGGCGGTGGTCCCGCTTCTCGGCCTCTTCCAGCCGTTTGAGGTAATCGTCCAGTTCCTCCTGCTCGAAGAAGGCGGTGCCGTAGATCCGCTGAAGCTGAGGCCGCTTCTCGTCCCCGCGCCAGTACGCGGCAGCGAGTTTCGTCAGCTTGAAATGCTTGAGCACCTTGGTATTGGGGACGTGCGGCCCCCGGCACCAGTCAATGAACGGCCCCTGCGGCGTCTGGTGAGTGTAGGTACTGAAGACTTCCTCTTCCGGCGTCTCCTCGATCAACTCGACTTTGAGGGATTCGCCCTGCTCGTCGAAGAATCGCTTCGCCTCCTCCTTGCTCATCTCATCCCGGACGAAGGGAGATGCCTTGCGCTTGACGATGTCGCGCATCCGCTTCTCGATCTTGGTGAGGTCTTCGGGCGTGAACGGCTTCTCGGTCAGGAAATCGTAGTAGAAGCCGTCCTCGATGGCGGGGCCGATGCCGAGCTGCACGTTGGGGTACAGCTCCTTGACGGCGGAGGCCATGAGGTGCGCCGTGCTGTGCCGGAGCGTCGAAACCGGGTAGTCTTTATCCTCACTCACTGAATTGCTCCTTTAGTGTGATCTCACCGCATGAGATTGAATTTCACCGCAGAGACACGGAGGCGCAGAGAACCCCGAACCTCCTAATGAACCACAAAGGACACGAAGAACAAAAAGAAAAACTTAAAGCAACCGCAGATGAACGCGGATTCACCCAGATAAAGATCACGTACAAGCTCATCTGCGTGTATCCGCGTTCATCTGCGGTT
>JAHWJO010000526.1 GCA_019348365.1 Armatimonadota bacterium
TTCCTCCTCCACCCGTTTCTCTCGTTCGGTATCCCGCTTCAGGGACCCGTCGTGCTGCACGATGAGGTAAATCCCGGCGTTGCGATCTTCCACCGGCAACTCGTCGACGCTCACTGTTTCTACCCGGTCGCCTTCCGCTCCGATCACCAGGCGCGCGATGCCGTCGCGTACGCTATCGAGGAAGACGACTTCGCCGGGGGCCAGTTGTAAATCCTGTAATTTCTTCATAGAGAGATTTTTGTACCCGGCGATTGAAATCGCGGGCAACCACGGCGCAAAGTCGGCCTTCGCCGACTACACTTCAGGGACTTTGTGCTTGGATTTGAATATTTAAGCAGTTTTGAAGTCCCCGCAGGGGGACTTCGCACCTGTGTTGCCCGCGATTTCAATCGCCGGGATCCCCTACGATGTATATTTCAGCATCTCCCGGCTGATCTCGCAGACGGGGGGCTGGCCCTGCAGGTACCGCTCGACCTCCTCTACGGCGAGGATGCCCAGGCGCTGGGTGCGCGGCCCGGCGATGTGCGGCGTGAGGAAGACGTTGGGCAGGGAGCGAAGCGGGCTGTCCGGCAGGGGCGGCTCCGGGTCGGTCACGTCCAGGCAGGCGTAGAGGCGGCCCTTCCGCAGCTCCTCGATCAGGTCGTCTTCCTTCACCACAGCCCCCCGCGCAGTGTTGATGAAGAGCGCGTCATCCTTCATCCTCTGAAGCTGCTCGGCCCCGATCATGTGGCGGGTTTCAGGGAGGTTGGGCGCGTGGAGCGAGACGATGTCCGACTCCCGCAGCAGCTCGTCCATCTCCGTCTTCTCTGCCCCCAGCGCGGCGACCGCGTCGGCGGAGACGAACGGGTCGTATGCGAGGATCCGCTTCACCTTGAACGGGCGAAGGTACTCGATCACCGTGCGCCCGACCATCCCCAGGCTGACGATCCCCACCGTCGAATTCCAGAGTTCCCGCACCGGCGCTCGCGACGGCTCGATCCAGCCGTGCATCGCCGCATCCCGGCGGAAGGCGTCCCGGCGGCCCAGCGCCATCAGCCCGACCGTGAACTCCGCCACCCCCACGGCGATGGCGGGCATCCCGCTCGTCACCCGGATGCCGCGCTCCCAGACCGCATCCGTCTGGAACGCCTTGACGCTCCCCGCCGCGTAGACGATCAGCTTCAGATCCGGCGCCGCGCCGATCACGTCGGCGTCCATCTTCGGCAGCCCCCACGAGCCCACGCAGATCTCCGCGTCCTTGAGAAGAACCTTCGCGTCCTCGCCGGTGGGGCGCCTGTCCTCCTCGAACATGACCACGTCCCCCATGCGGCGAAGCTTCTCCAGCGACTCTTCGGGGAACAGGTCGTGACGCAGGCTGGGCTGTATGAGTACCGCGATCTTGGGCATGGGGCGCTCTCCTGAAGCGGATGGCCGTTGATCTGGATGCGTATCGAACGAATTTGGCTAGTGAATCCGATGATAAAGAAGTTCTCGGCGGGAGGAAGGGGGGCCTCTCTCCCAGTCCCCCTCGACACGGGGAGGGGAGCCGATTCCGTTCATGGATCGATACCTTCCCCCTTTGTACCCTCTTCCCCTCATGAACTCCTACCCGAATCTTAACGGCGGGCGGGCCGGAAACCGGCTTCGCGAGCCTCCGCTTCCGAGCCGAAGTAGACCCGGTTCTCGGGGCCGGGCAGGTTCGTTCCACCCCCCTCGATATGGTACACCTTGCTGCGGCGGTTCCCGATGACCGGTCCCCGTTCCTCCCGGCGAGGTCCCGGCGGAGACACCCGCGCGCGAGACTCTCCGGCCTTTTCACGCGTCCCTTCCCGGCGCGAGGGAACGGGGGACTTCGTCCGGCGATCACGCGTGTCCTCCCGCTCTCGTGGAGAATCCATGCTTCCCTTGTCGGAGCGGTTGCGGGAGGGCGGCTCCCCCAGCCGGGCGGCGGTCTCCTTCCCGGTGAGGGTCACGGGCACGGAGGGATTCTTCTCGGTCCTTACGGCGAGCTGGTTCCCGTCGCTCGTGAGGGTGATAGCGCCGTGGAGGTCGGTGCGTAAAATCTCGACGTTGGAATCCCGGAGGATGCGGATCGTCTCTTCATGGGGATGGCCGTAATCGTTGCCGAGCTCGGCGGAGAGGATGGCGTATTCGGGACGTACCCGCCGCACGAAACCGGGATCGATGCCGTCGTGGCTGCCGTGGTGCGCCGCCTTGAGCACGTCGCTCTGGAGGTCCTCGCGGGTGGTCAGCAGCCGCGCTCGCTCCTGGGCTTCCATGTCCCCGGTGAGCAGGAAATGGGTGTTCCCGTAACCCACGCGGAGTACGACGCTGTTGTTGTTCGGGTCGCTCTCGGTCCCCTTGAGGAGGGGCTTTTCGGGCTGAAGCACCTCCACGGTGACGTGCTCCCCCAGCTTGAAGACATCCCCCTTGCGGGCGAGCTTCCCCCGGGTCTTCCGGTCCCGTATCTCTCGCAGGAGGTTCGCCTGCACCTGCGAGTTGTGGCGATAGCCGCTGGCGAGGAACGTTTCGACGGGCGGCCCCCGCTCGATCACCTGCCGCATGCTGCCGATGTGGTCCGCGTGGGGATGGCTCTCCACCAGGAGGTCGATCTTCTCCACGCCGTACTCGCGGAGCGTCTCTAAAATCTCATCCGCAGACCCCGGCGGCCCGGCATCCACCAGCATGGCGTGGCCGTCCGGGCTGATGATGAGCTGGCTGTCCCCCTGTCCCACGTCGATCTGCACGTACGTCAGACGGCCTTCGCCGGAGACCGGCGCGACATCGTTTGAAACGCCGGTCTGGGGCGGGCTTTGAGGGCGGCAGCCGAGGAAGGCGGCGAGCAGGAGGAGGATCGGCCCCCCCCACAGCCGAAATCTACCGAGAGCATGGGAAGACATCACGGTTCTGTTTTCCCGGCTTGCGCGCGTCTTCCTGCCGGGAATGAGCTTTGCCCGCTACTCTTCGGGCTGCGCGAGGGCGCGCTTCTCTTCGAGGCGGTCTTCCCTCCGCCGGTGCTTCGGATCGCGCCGCTTGTCTTTCATGACTCCGGCTCCGGTGCGGAACTGGGCCTGCGCGACGACTTCGCGGTCGTTCGGTTTTAAGATCTTCTTCGGGATGGGCATCTCATCGATCCTGAACGGGGTTTTTCGGCTCTCTATACTTCCTGGTAAAGAATCTCGAATGAATCTGTTTGTTCTCTATCATGTTTTACCCGATAGGCGGATTCTCTACTACCCTAATGGAGTGAAGCGTGTCCAATGCTCAACCCACACAGACGGCCCGGATCGCCGGGTTGCAAATCTCACCGGGAGGCGTGCCCAAGCGGCCCATCGAATCGGGCCGGGTGACGGCGCTCGGCATCGCGGGGGATCAGCAGCGCGACCGGCGATTCCACGGCGGTCCCACCCGCGCGCTCTGCCTCTACTCGTTGGAACGGATCGAACAGCTCCGGGACGAGGGCCATCCGATCT
>JAHWJO010000096.1 GCA_019348365.1 Armatimonadota bacterium
TGACCCGCCGGGGGGCTTAAACCCCGGTTTTGGGGTGTTTTGGTTTGGGGGTCGGGGGGGGTCCCCCCCTTTTGTTATCCCCCAAAGGGGGCGGTCCTTCACTCATACTACCTTCTTTCGTTATTAAATCACCCCTGTGGCACCCCCCCGGGGGTGGTTGTGTTAAGTAGCGGCTCCGTACCGACTCCGCGCCCGTGAATTTCCATTGGGAGCGTGCCTCTCATTATCCGTCCTCATATCGTTATCCGTCGGTATACGGGAAGAGATTCCGATCTCCCCTGTACAAACCGGTATAAATAGGAGAAGGAGAATGCATCATGGCTCTTGCAGGTTCCAGAAGCTCCAAAAGTTCCGGATCTTCCAGAGGTTCCGCGGAGGACCGATTCAACCGGATGAATCGCTTCCGGCGCGACCTCGCCTACTCCCAGAGTGACCGGGTCGCGGCGGCGTTCGACCGGTTCTACCGCCGGGCCTTCGGAGAGGGGATCTCGATCACTCCCATCGCCGACCTCCGCCTCCAGCGCCAGGGCGTCGACAAGCTCCTCTCCCTCCCCAACGGACGAAGAATCCGCATCGACGAGAAGCTCCGGCGCACCGACTACGGCGACCTCCTGATCGAGGAGTTCTCCGACTTCGACCGCCGCACCCCCGGCTGGCTCTCCCCCCGGACCGCCTCCGACTTCATCGCTTACGGCGTGGTGATCGGCGCCCTTCCAGACACCCCTTCCGACGCCCCTGTGGACACTCAAACGGACACTCCTACGGGAGGGCTTTCTGACACCCCTTGGAATGGGCCTTCGGAGGTCGTCTTCGAGGATCGGGATCCCCGGCCCGCTCTCGAGATCCGGCTGTTCCGGACCCCTCTCCTCCGCCGGAAAGCGGCCCGGCGCTGGGAGGCCTGGCTCTCCCGCTACGGACGCAAGTTCGCCAAAAACGCCCACTACCGCACCTCCGTCCTCCCCGTCCCCCTCCACGAAGTCGCCGACTGCCTCGCCGCTCGCGGGCGCTTCTCCCTCTGAAGGTAATTCTGAAGCCCCTCTGACGCCCCTCCGAATCTCAACCCTCCCCCCTGAAGCGCTCACCCGCACCGGATTCCCGTGAAGCTCTCTCACCCGGACTGCCTTTCTCCCCCGGCTCCTTCCGGCAGGCCCGGGGGAGAAAGGACGGGCTTCCCCTCCAGCCTCGCCCCAAGAAGCCGGAAGGCCTGACCCTCCGAGACCGGGGCAGAGGGAACCGTCGATTGAAAATCGGATATAGGCGAAAATCGGATACAGGAGAGGGCGCGAGTAACCTCACCGGCCGTTCCCCCCGAAAACGGTCGACGGTCTCACCCGGACAACCGGACAAAAAGAGAGCCCCATGCACGCACCGTGGAGGGGGCCGTCCCAATATCTCCCAAGGATGGGAATCGCAAGAGGCGGAGAAGGAGGCGATGTACCCGCCGGTGGACCTGCTCAGCGCGCGTGGTGTCGATCTTCATAATCATAGTGATCTCCTTGGGGGAGTAGGGGGAGAGGGCGGAGACGAACAAAGGCACCGCGTCGAGAGACCGGGGCCCTTCGTTATTCGCTACGCAGCTCGAAGGAAGGGACGCTACCGAACGCCGTAGCCCGTGCAGGGCGCTCCCAGATAGGCCTTCGGGTTCTGCTCGTACCAGCGGTCCACGACGAAGCCGGTCGGCTTGTGGACCTTGATGAACTCCATGCAGGCCGAGTCCACGGGATCCCGGACGAGGCGAACCTCAAATTCCCGGGCCCTTTGATACCGGCGGACCCCCGCAGAGACGAGGGTGCCGACGGCGAAGAGGAGGACGAGGGCGAGGGCGAGGGCCCCCATCCAGTTGTTCCCGGAAGGGTTAGCGTTTATCGGTCGGTTCACAATCTTCCTCCTTCACAAGAGAGGGTAACGAGAGGGGATCGAAGAGATGCTGGGGGGAGCGGTCGTGCCGGAGGATCCACCAGTTGGCGCGGGAGCCCTCGGCGCAGCGCGTATCGTAGAGGACGATCCAGATGCATCGCATCAGCGATGGCTCGAGCGCATGGGAGACGGCGTCGAATTCCGCGATGAACCGTCTCCGGCACCGCTCCGCGAAGTCCACTTGGTTGCGGTTCCCGATGAGGGGCTTCGGAACCGGCGGGATCGTCTCCGGCGCCACGTAGAAACAGTGGCCACAGATCCGTCCCGAGCAGAGTTCGAGCGCGAGGTCGATGGCCGCCTGATCTTCCGGATGGAGCGGACGGTTCGAAACAGAGGGTCTGATGGTGGCCGCAGGTGAAACGCCCGACGGGGTCAACCAGTCCGGTGCGGTACTGAATGGTGGCGACGGTCGGGCGGACTCTCTCCCGACGGGCGTTCGGTGCTTGTAGGGGCATGGTCTGAACCCTTCTACGTCTCTGAGTCATAGCACGGGAGGGGGTTTAGCCCTTCCGTGCTTTGTGCGAGTTGCCCGAACCCCGTCTCCGATGGAACGTTAGAGATCCAGGGTCCCACCCCCGCAACCGTCCGGTGAATCCTCTCTGGGGTGACTTTGTAGACCCGCTCCCCGCCGTGGATATAGATGCGTCCTGAGGGTCCAAGGCGATACCGGCGGGGACCAATTTTATGCTCATAGTGGGGCTTGCCCTCGGGATTTGGGATATAGATATTTCCCCGGGCATCCACTGCAACGTCGTTCGGGTGATACAGCACCGCCAGCACCGCGGGTCCGTTATCCCCGAGGTATCCCCCGGCGGCTGTGACCAGAGTGTACACCGGTAAAGCGCGAGCCGTTCGGGTGGCGAAGGCCCCAGATGCCGGAAAGAGAACGAGGCTCATGAAGAGCATGAGGGGGAGAAAGGGACGAAACGTTGCCATGCGGGAACTCCTGTGGAAGTGCGCGAAGGGGGCAGGCCAGAGGCGAGGTCGCGGATCGACACAGATGCGTGCTATCGCAGTCACTCGTGCTATAACATTCAACAAGATCAGCGGAGCTCCTGCGAATGTTTGCTGGGAAATTCCCAAGGAGATGACGGGGCGGTCTTACGGGGGTTTCAGGAGGGTTCGGATCGAGGTTTTCCCACTCTTCTTCAGTCGGATCGAGGTTTCCCCACTTTTCTTCAGTCGGAGGGTGGAGCTTCCAACTCTTCTTCCACGCGGAGCATGAGGGAACTGAGACTCAGCCCGAAATAATCGGCAATCGTCGCCAGCGTTTTCAGGGACGGCGTTTTCACGGCCCGCTCCAACTCGGACACGTAGGAGCGGCCGAGTCCGCTTTCGAGCCCCAGCTCTTCCTGGGTCCGTCCCTTTTCTCTTCTCAACCGCCTCAAGGCTCGGGCGAACGCTTTCTGGATCTCGGCCATACTCCCATGGTGCGAGGCCCGGGCCCGGCATTCTACGCGCTATAGCCCGAATCCGGCCGGCGATGAAATGCGCCCCCTTCCCTTCCCCGTTTTATAAGGTTTTTTGAAATGGAGTTTATTTTCTGGAATTTTGCTAAAAGGGCTTCCCCTCCCCGGAACCGTGTGATAGAATGGATCGGACGCTTTGCTCTTCCTCCGCGTCCGCCTGCTTTGCCCCTCTCTCTTCCGGAGAGATCCCCCTCCAGCGGCGGGGTCTTTCCCCTCGGTTCTCTTTCTCTCCCCCCTCTCCCGGACGAATCTCCCCCTGCGAGTCGCATCGGCTGGCGCACGGGTCGTTTCGAGCACCCCTCGCACGGATGTCCTCCGTCTGGCAGGGGCGTCCCCGATACGGACCTTCCAACGGATCTTCGTCCCCTTCCCACTCTGCCCGCGTCTGCCCGTGAGTAGCCGCGCTTTGACTCCGCACCACCCCTCCGTGCATCACTCCGTGCCTCAACTCCACACCCCCCGTGTCCTCACTCCGCACCCCCTCCCCGCACCCTTCCTCCGCAAGAAAGGAGCACGAAGTCTCGTGTCCACACCCCCTTCCCCCCTCCCCATCACCCTCAACCCCGAGGTCGAGCGACTGCTCCCGCCGCTCTCCGAGGATGAACACGCCCGTCTCGAAGTCCGCCTCCTCGAAGAGGGCTGTCGGGATCCCCTGGTCACCTGGAACGGGATCCTTCTCGACGGTCACGCGCGCTTTCAGATCTGCCGGGCGCACGGCCTCCCCTTCTCCACAGTCGAGAAGGCGTTCCCCTCCCGCGAGGCCGCCCTCGCCTGGGTGATCCAGACCCAGCTCGCCCGCCGCAACCTCACCCCCTACGCTCGCGCCACGCTCGCCCTCCGCCTCGAGCCGCTCGTGAAGGCGCAGGCGAAGCGGAACCAGGGGTTCCGGAGGGATCTGAGCCATGACCGCAATATTGACCCCAATGACCGCGATGATCACCCTAATGATAGCAATGACCGCGTTGACCGGATCGATCTGCGGGAGGCCGGGTCCGCCCCCTCCGACGGCCGACGGGAGGCGGAACTCTCAGACGGAGATGCGGAAGCTCCTTTCCCTTCGGGTGAGGAGGGGACGGATCACCTTTTGATGAATTCAACAAGAAGTCCCGATGACGGCGCTTCCTCCCTTTCACCCCCCTCCCCTGCCCCGACATCGAGGCCGGCTTGTATCCCTGTCCCCGCCTCTCCCCCGACGGGCTTCGAGCCGGTCCACACCCGGGCGACCCTGGCGAAGCGGGCGGACGTCTCGCCGGACACCCTGCGCAAGGCGAAGGTGATCGAAGCCCACGCCGACCCCGCCACGAAGGAGAGACTCCTCCGGGGCGAGGAGACGATCCACTCCGCTTACCTCCAGGCCCGCCTCCTCGAAGGCCTCCCCGAAGAGCGGCGCGCGGCCGTCCGGGTCTTTTTGGAAGGCGGCACCGCCCGGGATATGAAGGAAGCCGTCCGCATGGCCGAGCGGCAGGCGCGCCTGAGCCGATCCTTCTCACCCCCGCCCTCCGGCTGCATCGTGGAAGAGCGGGACAACATCGCCCATGTGGCGGACGGGTCGGTGGACCTCGTCCTGGTCGACCCGCCGTATGCGATCAGCGAGCCCGGCAAGGTGACCAAAGCTTTCGGACGGATCGTCGCGGCGGACTTCGACGGCGGGGACGACTGGGACGCCTCGGAGGGGTACCGGGACCGGCTGGACGGGTGGGTCGGAGAGTGGGCGCGGGTGGCGCGACCCGGCGGGGCCGTGATCTCGTTCATCGACCGGGCGAAGGTCTCCCTGCTGTGGGAGCTGTTCGAGCGGCACGGATTGGTCCCGAAGAGCGTGATCGTCTGGGAAAAGAGCAACCCAGCTCCCACCAGTTTAGCAAGGAAGAACCTGATCAGCGCCACCGAGTTCCTGGTCTGGGCCGTGAAGCCCGGGGCGGGCTACACCTTCAACGTCGTCTCCGGCTGGGACCGCCGCAACGTGATCACCGCGCCGGCGGCGGGCGGCAGTGAGCGGGTGGACCACCCGTGCCAGAAGCCGCTCGCGGTGCTGCGCCCGCTGATCGAGCTCACCACCGACCCGGGGGACCTCGTGCTCGACCCGATGGCGGGGAGCGGCTCGACCGGGATCGCGGCCCTGCAACTGGGGCGGCGCGGTCACCTGGTGGAGAAGGACCCCCACTCCCTCGCTCTCCTCCACGAACGATTGGAACGGCTCGATCGGGAAGAATGGACTTTACGGAAGCAGGTAGAACTCACGGCCGGGAGACGCGCCGCCTGACCTTTCCGGGTTCACCCATTCAACTTTTCCGACTCGGAGAAGCGTGAAGCGAAGGGTTTGTGAAACATGAGGCGAAGGGTTCGCTGCTACGATCGCCCGGATCCGATCAGGAACGCGGGCCGGCAGGAGATGGGAACCGTAACGGTCCCCCGTATCCGGAAGATCGAACGGCGGGGGTATCCAGCAGGGCGTTTTCTTCAGCAAATGGGCTTGACATCACAACATCAATAATGTTGACCTCACCATGTCAGGGTGCTATCTTCTTGCTATGAGAACGACGGCAAACATTGACGACGATGCCCTCGCCGCAGCCCGAAGCCTCGCCCGCGACCGGTCCATTTCGCTGGGGCGGGCCATTTCCGAGCTCATCCGACGGGGCCTCCGGAGGGACACCGACGGAGAAGAGGACGGCTTCCCGGTGTTTCAGGTCCGCCCGGGGGCTCGTCCGCTCACCTTGGAAGACGTCCAGCGGTCGGAGGAGGAGGCGTGAGTCCCGCCCTGCCCATCGGTCCAGCCCTGCCTACAGGTCCTGCCCTGCCCATCGGTCCCGCCCAGCCCGATCTGAACGTCCTCGTCGCGGCTGCATGGCCCAACCACCTGCATCACCGGGTCGCCCGCCGGTGGTTTACGGAACGGGCGGGCTGGGGTTGGGCGACCTGCCCGATGACGCAGTCCGGCTTCCACCGCCTCTCTTCCAACCCTCGGATCGTGGAGGACGCCGTTTCGCCGCAGGAAGCGCGGCGCCTCCTCCAACGGATGACCCGCTTTGGGGATCATTGCTTCTGGCCCGACGACCTCGATTGGACCGGGGAGTGGGACCTCCCCCTTTCTCTGCTGACGGGGCACCGGCAGATCACCGATGCGTACCTGCTGGGGCGGGCCGTCCACCATGGCGGTCATCTCGTCACCCTCGACCATGCCCTCCCCGAATGGCTTCCTCGGGAGTCTCCCCTGCGCCGCTCGATCGAACTCCTCCCTCTCGAGCCTCTTGATCGTCTCGAGTGAACCGGGAGGGCGGGGCGCCTTTCCTCCAGCGCTCCTCTGGCGCGATCATCCCAGGCTTTTCCCTCGGAACTGAGTGTCAATAGCCGGCCTGCGGAGGGATCGGCGGTGATACAGGCCGAGTTGATTCCGACAGGATCCGTGGGATCCGTGGGATCGATAGGATCATGCTTCTTCCTCACCCAGCGTGGAGAGCTTCTGAACCTCTTGAGCGAGGTGCCGTCGGGAGGGACGGGTGTAGATCGCGGTGGTGTTCAGGCTTTCATGCCCCAGCAGAGTGGCGACGCTGACGAGGTCCGTCCCCGCCCGGACGAGGTTCGTGCCGAAGGTGTGCCGGAGGGTGTGGGGGGAGAGCTCCACCCCGGCAGCCTTCCCGATGGTTTTGACGATCCGCCAGACGGCCGAAGGGGTGAGCGCCCCGCCCTTCTGGCTCAAAAAGAGGAACTCGGAGGCGCTCTCCTTCCGGCGCTCCAGATAGTCCTGGAGCGCCTTGCGGACATCGGCGTTCAGCGGCACTTCCCGATACTTCCTCCCCTTCCCCGATCTTACGGTGATCGTCCCCTTCCGGTCCGAGAGGGAGACGTCGGAGCGCTGGAGCGCGCAGAGCTCCCCGACCCGGAGTCCGGTGTGGAGGAGAACCGCCACGACGGCGATGTCTCTCCAGGGCCGCTTCTCCATGTCCGCCGTCCGGGGCTCCCCCGCTTTCCGCAAGAGGCGGTTCAGCTCCGTGCGCTCCAGGGCTTTGGGCGCGGTGCGGGTCTCCTTCACGCCCTTGATCCGGGCCGTCGGGTCTTCGGAGAGGAGACGGTTCTGGTGGGCCCAGCGGAAGAAGGAGGAGAGCGCCGCGAGTTTCCGGTTGACCGTCTGGGGCTTGAGCCCCTTCTCGGTCTGGAGGTGGCTCTTGTAGCCGGCGATGTCCCGCGCCGTAATCAAAGGAAGGGAGAACGGCTCATGGTAGGCATCTTCAACCCAGGCGGCGAAGCGGTGCAGGTCGGTAAGGTAGTGGCGCCGGGTGAGGGCGGACCGGTCGAGTCGGGCGAGTTCCTCATCGAAGCGATGGAGCAGCTCTTGGAAAGAAGGAGAGGGGCCTCGGCCTGGTGTAGGGACAGAGGCGTTATTCTTATCAGGGGTCGGAGAGTCTTTCATTGCGTTATTTCCGGGAGATACGAAAGGACCTTCGGGCGTGGGCGATCAGTAGATTATGGCCTCCCCTGCCCCGGAAACGCAAGAGAAGGAACATTCTCGTGCGTTCTTCGACACCCATTCAGGGTGATGGAATGATCTCTCAGTCCTCCTGGCCGTCTCACTATGGACTAATTTATGCGAGAGTTATTCAATACAGTGTTGGGAGAGGGAAATTATATCCCCTACGAGGGGTGTAACCCTCTCCAATAAGCCTGAAGGAAATGGCTGCCCGTCAGAGTGAGGGCTGAACAGCTCCTCCACAGAAGAAAGCCCGACCGATGAGCGTCGGGCTTCTGCTTATTCCGGTACTTTTTGTTCCCCTTCCAGATCTCGCTAAAGACCTTCTGATACCTCTCTGGAGCGGATCCGGGGGATTCTGTGCGGTTAAGACCCGATACTCTCGACTTTCCAGGTGATGTTGAGCGTGTGGTTTCCTGAACGGTTGACCGTGTTCTTTCCGGCCAGCGTGAACACCAGCCCCGTGGTGGACATCGCGGACGCGCCGCCGGTGGAGGTCGCGACCGTGTTGAAAGCGGCGTTGGAGAGCGTGCCGGTGGCGGCGGTGCCGTTGGTCCAGGCGGCGGCGTTCCAGGTCACGTCCCCGGCTCCCCAGGTGGCGGCGCCCGCGACGGGCGGGGTGAAGCTCGCCGCATCCGCTTTGACCGAGAGCTTGAGCTGCTTGGTGGCGGAGGAGAGGACGATGTTGTTGATCGTGACGGAGGCGGCGGAGGCGGCGGTGCTGCTGGCAACGTTCATGACGTTGAAGCTGATCCCGCCCGGCACCGAGATGTCGGCCTGCTCGGAGACGCTCGCGGTCAAGGTCGTCGTTTGGCTGCTGTCCGGCAGCGTCACCACGGCGGCGGTGGCGGGACGGCTGAGGGCGTAGAGGAGGCCCAGACTCAGTACCACTGTGAAGGTCTTCTTGTTCATAGGATGTACTTCGCTTTCTCCCAAAGGTCGTTGAATGAAGATGAACTGAACTCCTGAGGCAAGGAGGACGTCCTGCTCCGGTCTCCGGTGTTTCTCCCTTGGCTGATCCCGATAAAGGGGTGGGTCATGTAACTTTACTGTAGTGAAGATCTCTACTACGGCGTTGAAGGGAGTCTCCTGCCGGAAGATCGGCGAGCCGATCCAAAGACGAAACTCCGGCGGGGGTGAGATTGTGCTGTTTGCCCCCCTGCAAAGCCGAACGATCTCACACTATTTATCCGCATTCTGTGCCGGATAGGAACGGTCTGCGGCAACAGTTCTGCCATACGGCCGCGAATGTACTGAATGCCTCCACCAGTGGGGCCAGCGGCAAAGCCGACAGCTCCGCATCTCTGGTGGATGTGGACGTGCTTTCCGGCCATCCCGCCCACCTGACCGCCTCTTTAGTGCGTTCGCAGACTCAGGCCACCTGCGACGGACTGAGCGGTTCCAGTGAGATCGTGAACATGACATTCGGAGGTCAAGATGTCGTGATCACAGGGGAGCCGAACCAAACGGTGACCCTTCCCGGAGTGGCCACTCTGATCATCAACGAACAGACGCAGACGCAGAAAGGGCGCTACGGGCAGATCCGCGTGAATGCGCTCCATCTGATCGTGCCGGGAGTCGCGGAGGTCATCCTGTCGGCGTCGGAAAGCGACATCAACTGTGTGCCGCCCACAGCCAAGGCTCCCTGTCATGACTTCGTCACCGGAGGGGGTTTTATCCTCACTCCTACCGGCAACAAAGGGAACTTCGGCTTCCATGCCGGAATAAAAAATGATGCCGTCTCCGGCCACCTCCACTATATCGACCACGGCGCACGCGTGAAGGTGAAATCGACGAAGATCCTGGTCTACTCGGCAACCGGTCCCACCAGCCGTCACATCGAAGGAGAAGCGGAGATCAACGGGGTGCCTGGGACCTTCAGTGTGGACGTGAGTGATGAAGGCGAGCCGGGCGGATACCTTCTCGATCCGGTTGAGCACCGGCTACGCAGCGGGGGGAACATTGCCGGGCGGAAACATCCAACTCCACACCCCCTGTAAAACGTCCGACTCCACACAACCTGTAAGTAAAGGTAAAAAGAAGTAGGGATTACGCGATGGGGACCTTCACCAAGGGTACGTTGTGCCTTTTCAGGCAGATGAGACTCTAATGAATCCCTGATTTCAGAAATTTTATAGAGGGACGGGGGGCAGATGTTAATGTTGCTCCCCGCCCCTTTTTTGCGGTCAAAAATCTGTCGCTCTTATTGAATTAGATGAACTGCGCCCCAAAAGCAGAATACGGAATAGGCATTCTCGATTGAGAGGTCGCGATTAGTTGCCGTTCCCTGGGTTGGCATGGCCACCACTCCTGTTCGAACTCCGCCGGGACGAGAATACCCCGGCGAAGAATGGATCCGCTCGTGAGTGTACCCCTCATCCGAGAACCGACCGATACTGTGTCGAAATAGCTGGGAGTGGGCATCCTAAAAATCCCGGTAGTCCGAGAGGACGACCTCCTCTTTGACTGTGCGGACCAGCCGCTTCGCGTACCTGTTCGCCTCCGGCTCCCCCACCGCAGAATCTCTGACTGTTTTTATGGGCATTTTATTTACCTGAGAACTCCCTGCTGACGTATAATTTGGACATTAGATCAACCTCAAACCCTCCCTCCACTCTCTTCGTTAACCTTCCCCAACTTGGGGGCTGCGTCAATGGAGATCAAGCTCCGAAAGCGAGTTCCCACTGTGGCCGATCCTGCCCTCCCTCAACTGGACTACGTTTCGACCGGCGTCCCTGGCCTCGATTCCATCCTCGGCGGGGGCTTCCTCCGCGGAGGGCTTTATCTCCTCCAAGGCGGCCCCGGCTCAGGGAAAACCACTCTGGCTCTCCAGACTCTCTTCCACCGAGAGAACCAAGGGGAGCGAGGGATCTACGTGAGCCTGACCGAATCGGCCCGGGATCTACAGCGAACGTGTCTTTCGCACGGCTGGGACTGGAACGGTATCCGTTATTGTGACCTGACCCGATGGAGTCAGGACCCGAAGGAGGTGCAGTCGCTCTTCTTTCATCCCTCAGAGGTTGAGCTCGGGGAGACCGTCCAGCGCATCATGGAGGAAATCAAGCGCACGGACCCGCGCTATATCGTTCTGGACGGCCTTTCGGAGATTCGTCTCCTGGCCGGGGATCCGCTCCGCTATCGACGGCAGATGATGTCGCTGAAGTATTTCTTCGAAGAAGCCGGCCATACGGTTCTGATTCTCGACGATCAGTCGCATACGGGTGGAGAAAACCTGCCTGAAAGTCTGGTCGGAGGGAATATCGTCATGGAACGGTCGCTTCCCGGCTACGGGGGGGCGCGCCGGCGTATCAACGTGACGAAAGTCCGGGGTTCGGACTTCCGAGACGGATTCCATGATTACAAGATCACCACCGGGGGCCTCCTCATCCATCCCCGCCTTATTGCGGCGGAACACCGGTTCAGCCCGACTCGGGAACCGTTCCCGAGCGGCATTGCCGAGATGGACCAGATGCTCGGAGGGGGCTTGGAAACCGGGACCACCACGCTGATGTTGGGCCCTTCAGGGGTCGGGAAATCTACGGTTGCCATGCAG
>JAHWJO010000527.1 GCA_019348365.1 Armatimonadota bacterium
AGGCTGTGCAGCCATCCCATGCACCCGGCGGCCCGCTTCTGCGCGGACTGCGGCTCCCCGGTCAAGCGGGAAAAAGTCTCTGATCATTGAGGAGACTCTCCCCGGCTTCTAGCGAATCCGGCGGCTGGCAAATCGCTCCTCCAGATCGGAAGCGACGCTCTTCAAGAGGTGGCGGGTGGACGCGGCGCGCGGCTCCTGCATGCGGGGCAGGAAGATCACCGTGGTCAGGACCCTTCCCAGGAAAGAAAGCATGAAGATGATCCGGTAGGCCCCCGGAGTCCAGCCCACGATCTGAACGGGCGGCAGGGTCTTCAAGAGGTCCGCAAGGGCGCCGCTCAACATCGGCGCGACCCCGGCGGTGAACCCCGCGATCATGGCGAACAGGGCCATCGAGACGGCGCGGCGCTCCTTCGGAAAGAGCGAGAGCATCAGGTTGAAGTTGCCCAGTTCGATCCCGCTCCAGAACACCCCCGTCACGAAGGCGATCAGCCACGCCCATGAAGCCAGCGACGGCGTGATGAGCATCCACGGAAGGGGGGCCAGAGTCACCACCATCGTACAGAGGCGCAGGACGGGGCGGTTCCCGAACCGGTCCGCCAGCCGGCCCCAGAGCGGGGATGCCAGCGACATCGCGGCGAGGTGGGCCCCCATCAGGGTCAGGTTCGCGCCCAGCTTGCTCATGTGGAGCGATTCCATCGCAAACAACCAGAGCGGGGCCGCCATGAAGTTCACCGAAAAAGCGTATCCCGTCGCATAGAGGAGGAACTGACGGAAGATCGGATCCCCGAACGGGCTCCGGATGCGCTGGCCCAGGGTCAGGCGCTCCCCTTCGCTCGCCATCTCCGGCTCGGGGACCCACCGGAAGACCAGGACATCCACCACCCCGCAGAGCGATACGACGCTGAACAGGATCGTATAGGTGGACAGGGCGGGCCGCAGGTCCAGCAACCATCCGGCGAACGTGACCGACAGCAGCGCCATGAGCGTGCCCACCCGCATCCGGTTGGCGAAGAACGCTCCCCGCACTTTGAGGGGCACGAAATCCGCCATCCAGGACATCCACGCCGGACCCGCGAAATGGCCGCACAGGAAGGAGATCATCACCAGAGTCGTCAGAGCCGGGAGGAGAAGAGGGTGGCCCTTCGAGAAGACCCAGGGCAAGGCCGCGATGGGGAGCCAGAGCAGCCGCTGGATCAGGCCGAAGGTCAGGAACAACCCCTTCCGCTTCCGGGTCGCTTCGATGGCGCAGGAGCCGAACAACTGGCTCACGGAGCCGATCATCGGCGCGGCGGCGATGATGCCCCAGGTGAAATCGCTGCCGCCCAGCGTGCGGACATACGCCGCCAGCGGCGCGCCCATGATGGTGTTGAAGAAGATCGAGCCGAACGCCCAGGCGACGATGATCCGGTGCAAGCCTTCGCGCCGCTCCGAAGCACGCGGGGGGGAGAGGACCGGAGGGAGGGCGGGCTTTCGCAGGCGGGGGAGGGACAAGAGATTGACCGAGTTGTTTTCCGGGACAGGAGGGTTCAGGGAGAGAATGAAACCAGGAAGGGAATTCCGCCGTCCGGCAACGCTTTCTTGCTCTCTCCATGGAAATAGGCATAACCCCTCAATTGTGGTGGAATTCACGTCTGCATTCCAGCAACCGGGGGACTGCAAGTGGATCGGACGGACTCGCCGATTCAGGATCAACACAAATCGCATGGCAGTGTTCCGGGGAGCATGAAGATCGGCAATGGGGCGTACCTAAAAAACCGCCTCCCTTTCCGGGGAGGCGGTTCCGCTCATGGACCCGTAGGCATGCGCTTGCGGATGCAGGAGAAGTCGTTAACGTCTCGTCGCAACCTCTTGACGCAGGGCCAGGCGATTACTTGTATTCCGGCAGCAGGTTCTTCGCGTAGTTGTCGAAGGCCTTCTGCTCGTCGTTCCTCATCGACCACATCTGGTTCGGAGTGAGCGTGCTGGTCATTTTATGCCATTTCGCATGCGTGTCGGCGAAGAGATAGTTCTGCCCCTTGTTGTGGACATGGTACGGGCCATGACCCTGCTTGCCGTCATAATCTCTCCACGATAACGCAGTGGTGTGCAGGTCCGCCCAGGGGCTTCGGACCTCGATGATCCAGATGAGGCCGGCGGGGTCGTTGATGTCCCCGAGCGAGAGCGGGCCCCGATCGTACATTCGAGAGGCCAGGGAGTCATCGCAGCATTTGTCCGGAGCGCCCCCGTCGTATTCGGCGAACGCGGCTCCATTCATGGCATAAGATCGGGGGAACCGACCCGCTTCGTCTTTCTCCGAGGCGTAGTCGTTGGACGGACAGCGATAGACGGCGTCGCTCTTGACCTGGCCCCGGATCGCATCCTTCCAGTTGTACGAGTAGGTGCGGTTGTTCGTTCCGTGCGCGGGAAACCGCGACCAGGGATAGTGTTCATCCCAATCCTGCAGGTACTGGTAGGCGCCAATCCCGATCTGCTTCATATTGTTCATGCAGGAGCTCTGCCGGGCTTTTTCCCGCGCATTGGCGAAGACGGGAAACAGGATGGCGGCGAGGATCGCGATAATGGCGATCACCACCAGCAGCTCGATCAGGGTGAACCCGTGTCGCGTCCGTTCAGGGGATGGCGCATCGGCGGGGTGGAATGGGTGTCGCATATAACCTCCAGTAAGTACAGTGGGCGGAACCGGTGATGAGCGGTGACTGCGGCGTTCATTGCGAACGGAATTGCGGAGGGAGGCCCTGAGAAAAAAGCAGAGGCAATGAAGCGATTCGCGTGCACTCCAGGGTACGGTTCAAGTCCGAACAGCCGGAAACCGGGGGCTAGAAATCGGTTCCCGAATCCATACTACAGGATATTAAGCGACTTAGGGTATTTTCCTTCCGGTCTTTTCAAAAAGTCGGCGCTCGCGAAACGGAATCGATGAACGCAGTACGCACGGCCTGCAGGACCCAGGCCTCGGGGTGCTCAGCTACTCGAACGTCACAGCTTCGTTTTCAAGCGGGAGAGGTGAATCGCTCCGTGCTCCGCATGAAGCGTCTGTCGTTCTCGAAGCTGTGCCGGGGGCTACTGAGGGTTAAATATGGAACATATCCGCTCCGGCCCGTTCCTCCATCTCCTGTCGCGCCTGAACGGCCAACTCTGAGAGCCGTATCGAAGCCAGGTGGCTCCACCAGGCATGAGCCGCCTGCTGAAACGTTCGATCCGTAACGCTCTGATAAGGGCTTTGAACCGTTTCATCGCTCTCCCGCGCGGAAGCGGTGCTGTCCCCTTCGAGCGCCATCACGATATCCGCCACCGTGACATCTGAGGCCGGGCGGAGGAGCAAGTAGCCCCCCGGCTTCCCCCGGGGGCGTTGCAGGATCCCGGCCGGGCGCAGGCGCTGGAGGCTAGCTTCCAGGCTTGTCGGAGCCACGCGGGTCGCTGGGGCGGGTTCTGCATTGGGGACGGCGTTGCC
>JAHWJO010000528.1 GCA_019348365.1 Armatimonadota bacterium
CATGCGGCTGATCCTGGTGCTCATCGCTACGGGGGTCGGTCTGGGACTCCTCTGCGGGCTGACGCTGGTCGTCGGGCTCTATTTCAGGAAGCGGTGGATCCGCTCAATCGGGCCGTTCCTGGTCGCCGCCGCGTTCGTAGGGGCACAGTCATGGCTGCTCCCGACGAGCTTCGCCGACCTTCAGGGCGTGAGGATCGACTGGAGGAGCGACCTGGTGCGGATCCTCTGCGGGATCGCGCTTTCCGTCCCCGGCGCGTGGGCCGCCGTGACCCTCACCTTGAGAACCGCCGCCGTCCAGCCGTACGGGGAAGAGATGAGGTCGTTGCGCCCCCATCAAGGGCGGTGATCGTATTATCCAGTCGGTCGAAGATGGACCCGAATAGAGCGTACTTTCGTAGGGGCTCGCGTCAGCGTTTCAACGTCTTCGGATCGATCCGTTCGCGGGGGGCGGTCGGCGTGAACTCAATTCGCGCTTCGCCCAGGCCGCGCAGGACCGCCTGCTCCACCGGAGAAAATTCTTCCGGGCGGGGGCGGTTGAACTCCATCGGCGCGTTCAGGCTGATGCAGAGGTTCGTGATGAAGCGAGGTCGCCCGGAATGATTCTGCGAGAAGTTGTGGAGCATGAACGGGTGGATCAGCGCCACGTCTCCCACCCGGCCCGTCACCTCGCGGAAGTCGCTGCACTGCGTCACCAGGTCCATGAAGCGGAACTCGTCGGGACGCACCCCTTCCGGGCGGTCCCGCAGGAATCGGGCGACGACGGGGACGGAGTCGACGGCGAGGAAGGTCCCCCCGCCCCGGTGCTCGATATCGGAGAAGATCGGGATGACGAGGAGGCCCTGTTCCGGGCTGTCGAGAAAATGGCGGAAGAAGTTGCCGTCCTTGTGCCATCCCGGCACGGCAGGGGAGGGGGGCTGCCACGGCTCGTCCGCGCCCCGGCGGAAGTTGATGACCCACTGACCCACGCCGGGGTCGCGGCTCCCCAGGCGCTCCTCCCCGCCGACGAGCCGGCAGACCGCCGCCCAGGCGCGCGGCGCGAACTTGCGGAGCGGCACATGAGACGAAGGATAGAGGAACGCGAGCGGCTTCTCCCAAGTGCCGGGGTCGTTCGGGTCGTACCCTAGCTGGCTGTAGGCGTCCGCGATGAGTCCTTCGGCGGCCTCGCGGGAGAAACAATCGTGGAGAAGGATGTAGCCGTCCGAGAGGAAGCGTTCCTGTTGTTCGGGTGTCAGGTCATGATCTTCAGGCACCGGGGAATCTCCTTTTCCGATCCCTACCGCTCCATAGCGAGAGAGACACATCCATACGTCGATCACCTGTTCGCTCCCAATCCGGAGCGCGGGCGTGATCCGACTTCATAGTGCGTACCCGATCAACTTCAGATCAGGAAAGCAGGAAGCCAGGAAAAGCCCCATGCCGGCCCGAAGGCTCAGGAGCAGGACGGGGTTTTCCTACATTCCTGCTTTCTTTATAAGAATTTGAAGTTCATACTATTGCTCATCCCGGCTTTCACGGCATTCGGCAGCGCCAGTTCAACCTCTTCGGGGGTCCGCAGGCCGGAAGATCCGCTCGATGGCATGAGGCGTCATTCGCCGGTCACTTCTACCGGCCCCCAGTACGCCGCTTCCCAGGCCCATCTCCGCTCCCCTCCCGCCGCGTTCTCCAGACGCAGAGTCACGCTCTTCCCCGCGTAAGGGGAGAGGTCCAGGCGGATCGTCTCCCACTTCCCCGGAGAATGGACGATCCGCTCATCGAGCAGGACGCCGTTCACCTTCACGCGGAGGGTCCAATCCGCGCCCGGATCGCCGGGAAAGCTGGCGACGAGGAGGTTCAGGCGCGGGTTCCGCCGGCGGACCGTCACCTTTCGCTCCAGGACGGCGGGAGTGGATTCATTAACGGGATGCGTGGTCAGCACGTTCTCGCGCCCGAGGAACGCGCCGATGCCGGGGTTCATCTCCCACCCGGAGGCGACGAGCCGCCACCCCGGCGACCACCGATTCATGTTCCGGCGGATGCGGGAGACCTGCGCTTTCCCCAGCCGCTCCACGAAATCCTGTGACCATTTGCCGAGCTGCTCCGGCGGGAAGCGATCCATCTGCTCCAGCTTCTCCGGCGGCTGCGGACTCTGGACGGGGAGGATCAGGCGCTCGTCGCTGCCGGACCCGGTGATCCGCCCGCCGTTTTCCGCCACCACCTTCCGGGCCATGCGCTCGCACGCGTCGATGAGCCGGGGGAAATCGTAATCCGTGTAGTCGAACTTCCTCCCGGCGAGCGCGGGGATGCCCGACGTATAGATCCGGGGAATCTTAGAGTACCCGTAGATCGTGCCGAGGATCCCCGCCGCGTTGGAAGGATTGCAGTCGGCATCCTGCCCGCAGCGCGTGGAGATCTCCAGCGTCTTCGCGAAGTCCCCGCGCCCGTAAAGCAGGCCGATGGCGATGTACGCGCCGTTCAGCTTCGCATCGATGTTGAAGGGGCGCCTGTGCCCCTCCGGGCAGAGGTCGTCGTCGCCCCACCGGTCCTCGATGAGCTTCCACGTCGCCAGCCAGTCGTCCGGATGCCGGCGGTATCCATCAATCACGTCGCGGATGATCTGCGCGTATTCGCTCTTCGCGGGGAGGGAGGCAAGGCCGGCCCGGATGCACCGGTCGATGGCGGCGGGCGTCGGCTCCTTTTCGAGGTAGGCCTGGCTGTACATGGCGCTCACGAAGCGGCCCCCGTAGACGCCGTCGCCGTAGTTCATGATGCTGCCGAACAGGTCCGAGAACCGGCCCGACGCGCGGGGCATCCCCGGCGTGATGAGGCCGAACAGGTCCGCCTCGATCTGGAAGTCGATATCGTCCGCGTGGGGGTTGTAGCGGGGATGGCCGCTCATGGGTGGCATGATCCCCTGCTGGAGGTTCTCACGCGCCGCGAAGTTGGCGTGCCAGAGCGGGTAGCGGCTGTCGCGGAAGTCCGTGCCGATCTGCCGAGGCGTGGGCTGGATGCCGTGGGTCTCCAGCGACTTCAGGAAGGTCATCTCAACGTAGAGGTCATCCTGATGGATGCTGTTGGAGACGAATTCCGGCTTCCACTCCCGCAGTTCCCCGGTGATCGGCTGGCCGAGGGACCGGAACTCGTAAATCGAGCCGTAGCTCACCCCGATCATCTGCCCGGCCCAGCCACCCTTCAGGCGGTCCCGGAACTCCTCCATCGGCATGGAGACGGTCTCCACGGCGGCGCGGGCGGGGGAAGACAGGATGCATCCCGCCACCCCCGCAAGCAGAATCAAGCTCTTCAGAAATTTCCTCGCTGGCATTCCCACACTCTCCAAACAGATCGTAAAGCCTCAACAGGGCTATTGCGTGTTCCCCTTGATCACCTCCAGGGGCACCAGGAATTCCCGGCCCTTTTGCACGGAGCCGTTCAGCGCACCGACGGCCATGCGGACCCCGTACTT
>JAHWJO010000097.1 GCA_019348365.1 Armatimonadota bacterium
GTGAATTACTACACGCATCTGCCCACGGTCGTCTGTCCCTCGTTCGACCCTCCCTCCCGCGTGCGGGAGTTCGTGAAAGAGTACCGGGTCCGGTACATCATCCTGTTCGGTAAGATGAACATCGGGCCGCGCGAAGAACAGCTCCATGAGGCGCAGGTGGGCCGGTTCATCTCCCTCTCTCCCGACGTGCGCATCTGGGAATTCTCCCCTGAACTCTGGAAATGATGGTTTCCCTGTTGCAGATGCGTTCCTCCTCCCCTTCCACACATAACGCCCATTCGGTTGACTGGACCTGAAACAGGGAACATAAATTACGACAACTTGTCCGTATAAATGAGCCATCCATCCGCCTCGTGGAACAACGATTCAGAGCGAACCGTCGAGTTCCTGAGCCCATACGGGGCATCCGTTGCACAACCGGACAGCATGGCTATAAGAACTTTTTATCGAATTCCACGCCTCTGATCGAAGATTTTGCGTGGGTTTTCCTTCATTCCGGAAGATCTTCATTAAAAAGCTTCTACCGGGAGACGACCCGCAGATGTTCTCTTTAAGGCCGTATCGAGCGCGGAGCCGATGCTTAAACGAAAGTCCATCAGGGTAAAAATCCAACACAAGAGAGATCACCCTAACACTTCCAGTCTTTCCATCGCTGGGGGTGCAGAACATACGGTAGGGGGATAACGATGAACGAGCTGACCGATTTTCTCGTGGAGATCACAGAGAATTCGTTACATAATATCGACCATGACGAGTGGACCGAACTGCGCCCGCTCAGTGGCCAGGAAATTCGGCAACTGTGGGACATCGATGAGGCCTGGTCCGAGTTGGAGGCACTCAAGGCGGAGGTCGAGATGCTGCTGCATCCGGAGCGGCGACAGCAGATCCGCAGCCGCCGGGACCTGACCGATACGGAACTGGAACTGCTGGGCCGGCTCATGCTGGCTCGGGATGTATTCCAGGCCACACAGAACGCCTTCTGGTCTCCTTTGAAATATGAATTCCGCCAGTATGAGCAGTTGATGCTGGACACCGAAAAGACGACGGTGCTGGGACGCGGCAACAACCGCTCCATCACCCGCGTGCTGGAGCCGGTGGGTGTTGCCAGCGACGAGGAAGTTCGTCTGCTGTCCCGCCTCTTCGGAGACGCGTAGGAACGGCCTTCCGGTAGTTATACCCCCGTCATCCCCCCCGGTATGATGGACCCTCACCTCCCAAACAAAACCTCCCGGAGGAGAAGATATCTTTCTCTCCTCCGGGAGGTTTTGTTTTTGCCGTCACGCTTCGGTCGTTCGCTGCTTACCGTTTGTCTGTAGGGGATCCGATGAGATGGAAGTTCTCGGTAGGAGAGAAGGGGGGGACCTCTCCCCCAGCCCCTCCCCGACACGGGGAGGGGAGTCGAATCCGTTCATGGATCGATTATTTCCATTTTGATGCCTCCTCCAATTTTGAACCCATATATGTATAAGAAGCTCGGTTGTCGATTTGAGGCCATGCGCGTATCAAGTTTGGAGCTATTCCTGTGTGGGAGAGCGCAAACCCTGCTGAGAGGGGAGGATTCTGGGTAATATAGAGGAGACAGGTCTCCGGCTCCAGGAGAATTGAGGGCGCAAACTATGGAATAAATGAGAGAAATTCCTTCTACTCTTTATTCTGAGGTGTGCGATGAAACGATTGATCCTGCTTGCAATCCTCCTTGGCATAACGGTCCCGTTTGCGCGGATGGTGTATCAAATGGCGAGCTCCGCCGAGCAGCATGAGATCGGGATCTCCAGCTCACAGGTCAACCCCACTCCGGAGAAACAGTGGTTTGATGTTCGATGAGAACTCCTGTCCTCACGATTGAGTACCCGGTCGGCAACCGAACCGTCCGGCGGCGATTGTCGGGGAAATGGCCGTGCCCGCTCTGCAAGGCGGAACTCGAACCGGCGGGGAATCGCTCCGCCGGGATCTCCCGTCAACTGGAATGCCCCGAATGCAAGGGGACGTTCCGCATCGTAGAAATCGAGATGCCGGAACCTTTCAAGCCCAGCCGCACGTTCCGGGGTCGCTCCTCCGCCACGCGTCCGAAGCCGGGGAAGAAGTGAGGGACGGAAAGGGACATCCGGTACGATAAGAATATGGGGAAACAGTTGGGGGTAGAGTCGGCGCAGGCCGGCTTCGTGCCGTTGTTGCCGCGATTTGAATCGCCGGGACCCCGCGCCACAACCCACTGCCTTCTCGATAACGCAAAAACACAGTGATGAAGAAACAAAAAGCCCACCCGTCGCTAACCGGGTGGGCTTTTTTAGTCGGTTGGATGGAGTGTCGGATTAGCGGGTGCGTCGGGTCGCCACCGCATCGATCTCGTTCTTCAGGATGGCGAGCGCCTTATCCTGTTGCGGATCGCGCTTCTTCTCCACATCCTCCGGGGTCATCTCCACCCGCCAGTGCGGGGCGATCCCCTTCTTGTTGATGTCGGTCCCGCTCGGCGTGAGGTACTTGTGGGTGGTGATGAGGACGGCGGAGCCGTCATTGCGGATCGGGTTGATCGTCTGCACCAGCCCCTTGCCCCAGGTGTCGGTTCCCACCAGGATGCCGCTCTTGGTGTCTTTGACGGCCCCGGCGACGATCTCCGACGCGGAGGCGCTGCCCTTGTTGACCAGAATCACGTACGGCACGCGGACCTTCGGAATAGTGCGGTCCCGCACGACGTTCATCGGCTCCTTTTTGCTGCCGCGCTGGATATAGACCACCGGACCGGAGTTCAGGAACCGGCTCGCCACCTCGACGGCCTCGGAGAGATAGCCGCCGGGGTTCCCCCGTAGATCGAAGATGAGGGCTTTCATCCCTTTCTTCTGCATCGCGCGGAGCGCCTGATCCAGCTCCTCGTGAGCGTGCTGGTTGAACTGGAGCAACTGGATCTTGGCGACGCCGGTCGGCTTTTTCTTCGCATCGAGGAGCATCTCCGCCTCGACGGTCGGCAGCTTGATCACGTTGCGGACGATGGATTTGGTGAACGGCTGGGCAACTCCCTTGCGCTCGATGAGCAGCTTGACCGGCGTGCCGACCTGCCCCCGGATCTGATCGACGACCTTCTCCAGGCTCTGGCCCACGACGTTCTTGTCTTCCACCGCGAGGATCACGTCCCCCGCTTTGAGCTGGCCCTTCTGGGCAGGCGTGTTGGGCACGACTTCCTTGATGACGGTCTTGCCCTGCACCTTCTCCAGCTTCGCGCCGATGCCGCCGAACTCGCCCTCGTTCTCCTGCTGCATCCGTCGGAACTCATCGGGATCGAGGAAACGGGTGTACCGGTCCCCCAGGCTGGCGAGCATCCCCCGGATCGCCGCATAGGTCAGCTCCCGATCGGTGCCCGGATCTTTGTAATAGGAATCTTTGAGCTTGCGGAGGACGCGGCTGTAGGTCTCCACCGGCAGCATCCGGCTTTCGGGGCTGCCGGGTTCGGCAAGCGGGGTGGCCTGCTTCTCTTCCGGAAGCGGGCCCAGCAGGCTGATCTGCGCGCCCGGCGCGGCAGCCACCTGAAGAGCCGACGGGGTGGCCGCCTGCATCTCCTGCGGAGAGATCGGGGCCAGGGCAAATCCGCCCGCGAAGAGGGAGACCGCGCCCGCGATGCCCAGGAGTACCTGGCGAGCCGAGCGGCGTTGGGTCGAACCGGAATAGGTCACATCATCACCTTTATGCAGAGCGCGAAACAGAAATCGATCCATGATCAGGCTCCCGCCCCGCCGGCGCTTTTGGCCAGCGCCAGTGCCGCTTCGAGCTGCTTCTCCGGAGTGCCCGCCACCGGATGAGTGGGTTTGATCCCCTTGGCGTTGAAATCGACGCCCGCGGAGGTCAGGAACTTGCCGGTGGTCAACTGGATGGCCGAGCCGTCTTCAAGGGGGATGAGGGTCTGATCCAGGCCGTCGCCGAACGTCGTGGCGCCCACCACCGGGGCTTTCACCTGCTCCGCGAGGGCCGCCGCCAACAGTTCGCTCGTGCCCAGCGTCGCGCGGTTGACGAGGACGACGATCTTACCGTCGAAGCGGGTCTTCCCCTCCGCCATGACGGGGGATTTCGCCGACTTCTGCCGGATGACGTGCGCCAGCGTGCCGCCCATGAACTGCCCGGCCACCTTGGTTGTTTCCACGAGCGGGCCGCCGAAGCTGTTCCGCAGGTCGAGCACCAGGGATTTCGCGCCCTGCTGCTGGAGCTGATCCATCGCCCGCTGCACCTCGGCGGGGCTGTTCCTCATGAACCCGCGCACCGCCAGATACCCCACGCCCGGCTGCAACATGCGGGACTCCACCGCCGGAACGGTCGTCGGTCCCAGGGCGACTTTGAGGTCCACCGGCTTGGTCTGGCCGGGATGCAAGACAGCGAGAGTGACCGTCTTGCCGTCGGGGCTGAGGGTTTCCATGGCCTCTTTATAGGAGAGGAAGCCCTTCTCTTCGATGTCCTTGGCCGCCGGGAGCAGCTCCTTCAGAGTTTCGGGGTCCAGGTCTTCCGCGAGGATGTCATCCGGGATCTGGAAGAAGAATTTGCCGTTCACCTTCTGGATCACGTCTCCGGGCTGAAGCCCCGCCTTTTCCGCCGGGCTGCCGGGGAGCACGTTCGCGACGGTGAGTCGCTCGTAGGTCACATCTTTGTACTTCGTTCGCTGCGGGAGAACGATCGCGCCCAGACCATGGAACCGGCCCTGCTCCGCTTCGTCGAGCGCCTTGCGGCGCTCCGGGGTCAGGAACATGCTGTAAGGGTCGTGGAGAGAGGCCACCATGGACTCAATCGCGCCGTAGGTCAGCTTCTTCGGGTCGGTGATCTTGTCCACGTATTCGGTCTGGAGGGACTGAAGGACGGTGTCGAACACCTCCACGGGCTCCGCGCCGCCGCCGCCGCCACCGAACGGTCGGGACAGGCCCGCCCAGAGGACTCCCTTGGGGCCGTCCGCCTTCGCGTAGTGCTGGCGAACGAACGCGCCGCCGCAGAAGAGCGCCACGGCGAGTATTGCCGTCGGCAGGATCAATAAACGCGATTTATTCAAATGCGGGTTCTCCACGGAGGGAACGTCAGAAGCGGGGATTCCAATCCTGACGATGAACAGTCAGCCCGGCAAGGGCGGGAGCGACAAAAGGTGGAACGTTGATCACCGAAGAGCAACCGAATCCGGCGATCAACGGCTCGAATCAATGACGGGAGACGAATCGAATTAAGGTAGGTATATTTTATCCGAATTCTCAGGGAGCAACAACCGGGGTTCGTAGATAGGGGTTCTACACGACACCTCAGGCGCGGAGCCGCACCGGAAGTCCGGGTCCGAATCTCCCAAAAGCTAAGACGATCTGCGCAAAAGGCCGGTTCCGTTCCTTGAGCTCGGGAAGCATGCCGCCGGCATAACGTTTTCAATAGAATGTATAGGAGACCCCTGCATCATCATGAAGCCGGTCGGGATCGGAGCTCCTTCAGGAATCCACGGACCCGAAGCGTCCCACACTCTTCTCGGATTGTCCTTTCACGTAATTCCCGATTCTCCATTCAACCCTGGCTTTCGCCGGTGAGCAAAGCAGAGGAGGCGCGCCGTTGAGGATCGCCCATGTGACCTTCAGCTTCTGGCCCATCCGGGGCGGGGCAGACACGTACCTCGCCGAGCTGTACCGGGCGCTGGATGCCGCCGGGCACGAACAAGCGATCTACCAGGCCCTCACCCCCCTCCGGCCCGGAGAAGAGAGCGGGGAGGCTGCCGACGCACCTCCGAGCGGATCCGGGAAACCCTCATGCCCGTATCCGGTCGTGGAGTGGCCGGTGCCCCTCCACCGTTCACCGGGACGGCGGTTCTGGCATCTCACGCTTGAAGTCGCCCGCCACCGGGACGAGCTTTTCCGGTACGACCGCGTCATCGCCCATTACCCGAATTACGCCCTGCCGCTCCTCTCCCATCCCGGCCTGATCGGCCTCTCCCACGGCGTGACGTGGGATTGTGATAACGTTCCGGGCTCCAGGTCGCCGGCTCGAAGCGGGGGGGAGCGGATCGGGGGAAGCCGCGCCGGTAGCGGATCCCGCCGGATCGTGTTGAGGAGCCCGTCCAGCCGGATCAAGCGCACCCTGGCCGAAATGGCGTTCCGGGGCTCGCGGGGTTACGTGGCGAACGATACGTTTTTCCTGCGGGAGATGGGGCTGCGGATCGCGCCGGGGACCCGTCCCTGGACGGAAGTGGCGCCGGGGCGGTGGTATCTCCCGAATGCGGTGGATACCGAGCGGTTCGCCCCCGATCCAGATCAGCCGCCGGAGCCGGTGATCCTCCTCGCCCGAAACTTCTACCGGAACCGGGGGATTCACCTCGGTATCGAAGCGTTCGCCCGCATGGCTGCCGACTGGCCGGACTATCGGCTCCGCATTGCCGGTGGTGAAGGGGATGCCGGATACCGGCAGGAGTGCGAGGCGCTGGCCCGGAGCCTCGGCATTGCGGACCGGGTGGAGTTCGCGGGTCCGGTTCCCTGGCAGGAGATGGCGGGAGCGTACCGCCGCGCCGCCGTCAGCTGGGTACCGTCGCTCTGCGGGGAGGGAACGTCGCTTTCGGCGCTGGAGAGCATGGCCTGCGGCACGCCCGTGGTGGCGAGCCACGCCGGGGGCCTGCCGGACCTCCCCTGCTCCCATGCCGCCCTCTCCCCGGACATGTGGGCGCGAGTGACGGGCGACCTCCTCCACCGGCGGGAGGAGGAGTCCCGCTGCCAGCGGCAGCGGGTACAAAACGATTACAACCTGAGCCGGTGGAGCGAGGCGTGGCGACGGGTGGTGGAACGGTAACGCATTTGGTGTCATGATTGGGTGTTGAGAAATTGGGGAGTTGGGAAATTACGAATACCTACGCTTCCGGTTTGGAATCCCCTTCTTCACAGTTCCGGTGATGTTCACGTCCCGCTCCCCAATTTCACAATTTCCCAACTCCCCAATTTCCCAAGAGGAGGAGTTATGGCGCATTCCGTGGATGAAAAATTGCTGGAGATCCTCGCGTGCCCGGTGTGCAAGATGCGCGTCGAGAAGAAAGGCGAAGATCGGCTTTTGTGCCCGAAGTGCCGCCGCGTCTATCCGATCCAGGACGGCATCCCGGTGATGCTGGTGGACGAGGCCACGTTTGAAGGTGGCGCGGTGCCTGAAGGCTCCGGAAGCGAATCGTGAAGGCGGTACGGCTCAGAGGCATCCGCGACTTCCAAATGGAAGAGGTACCCGAACCCCGTCCCGGCCCCGGCGAGGTGCTGATCGAGGTGGAGGCGGTGGGCGTGTGCGCCTCCGACCTGCATTATTACCTCCACGGCTCCATCGGCGGGCTGACGGCGGCGGACGGCCTCATCCTCGGCCATGAGTTTGCGGGCAGAGTGGTGGAGATCGGCCCGGATTCCATTTCATCCCCGGCTCCTCTCCCTCAGGAGGAGAGGGGAGGCAACGGCGTGGACCACTCCCCCCCGGCGTTAAAGGTGGGGCAACGGGTCGCGGTGGAGCCGGTACGCCCCTGTAACGCCTGCCGAGAGTGCGGGCGCGGCGACTATCACCTCTGCCGTACCCTGAAGTTCTTCGGGACCCCGCCCACCGACGGCGCGCTGTGCGAGCGGGTGGTCTGCCCGGCGGAGTGGGCGTTCCCTCTCCCCGATCACCTCTCCCCGGCGGAAGGCGCGATGATGGAGCCCCTCGCGGTGGGTGTCTACGCAGCGGAGCTGGCGGACCTTCGCGGGGGAGAGACGGCGGCGGTCGTGGGGTGCGGGGCCATCGGGCTTTCGACGCTTCAGGCGCTGCGAGCGGCGGGGGCATCGAAGGCGCACGGCGAAGATCCGATCCCCGAACGGGCGGAGTTGGCGGTTCGGCTGGGCGGCGAGCCGGATTCTTGCCCTCCCCATTCCGCTGATGTGGCGGCGGAATGCGCCGGGACCCCGGAGGCGCTCGTTCGGGCGCTGGAGCTGGTGCGACCCGGCGGCACCGTGCTCGTGGTCGGCATCCCCGACGAGGATACCCTCGCCTTTCCCGCCGCGCTCGCCCGCCGCAAGGGCCTGACGATGAAGTTCGTCCGGCGTTACCGCCACAGCTTCCCCCGCGCGATCCGGTGGACCGCCGAGGGGAAAGTAAGCGTGGCCCCGTTTCTCACGCATCGCTTCCCCACGGAACAGACGCAGGCGGCGTTCGAGTTGGCGGCTTCACAGGGGGGCGGCGTGATTCGCGCCTGGGTGGACCTGACGGATAAAGACAGTTCCGGAGCAGGAATTCAATCAAGGGGACACGAAGGACACAACGATATTTGAGATCAGGCCCTCACCCACTCAAGGGAAATCTGTGAGTGAGGGCGGCACAGACTTCCGCTCCAAGACACAGCAACCGAGATAATCGAATGCACCGGTAGAATCGGCCCTGATTTAGAGCAGCCATCACCCATAAAAGGAGATTTCTGTGCGATTCATCAGCTATACGATTGACGGGGAGCCCCGCGTCGGCATTGAAAAGCATGGCCGCGCCATCGATCTCGAACGGGCGTATGCCGTCCTCGCTGACGATGCGACGGCGGAGCGGCTGTTCGGCGGGGGCGACCTGAAAGCCGTGCTGGAGCGCGGGTTCGAGGCCATGGAAGCCGCGCAGCGGGTGGACGAGGCAGCGGGCGAAAGCGGGGCCGTCGCGGACAACAGCCACAGCCTCGACCGGGTGCAGCTCCGCGCGCCCATCCCCCGGCCTGAAAAGGTGATCTGCGTGGGCCAGAACTACCGCGACCACTGCCTGGAGCAGGGCGCGCCCATCCCCGAATTGCCCATCCTCTTCGCCAAGTTCCCCACCTCGATCCAGAATCCCGGCGGCCCCGTCCTTCTCCCCGTGTTGAGCGAACAGGTGGACTACGAAGCCGAGCTCGCCGTCGTCATCGGGACGCAGGGCAAGCACATCCCGATGGAAGACGCTTACGCCTACGTCGCGGGGTACACCTGCGCCAACGATGTGAGCGCGCGGGACATCCAGTTCGGCGACAAGCAGTGGGTCCGGGGCAAGAGCTTCGATACCTCGTGCCCGCTCGGGCCGGCCCTCGTCACCCCGGACGAGATCCCCGACCCGCAGACGCTCGGAATCCGGTGCGTCCTCAACGGTAAGACCATGCAAGACTCCAACACCAACCAGCTCATCTTCAACGTGCCGTACCTGATCTGGTTCATCTCCAAGATGGTCACGCTGAATCCCGGCGACGTGATCCTGACCGGCACGCCGCCGGGCGTGGGGATCTTCCGCGACCCGCCGGTGCTCTTGAAACCGGGCGACACCGTCACCATCGAGATCGACAGGATCGGCTCCATCACGAACCCCGTCACGGCGGACGAGGGCTAGCGGGATTGGCCTCCCCGCCGGATTCCCGACCGCCGCGCCTGACTTCCGATCACCCGCAGCCCGCGCCTGCTCCCGGAGAAGCGGCGCAGGGGGCGGAGGGGTTTCGCTTCGTCCGTGCGATGCTGCTCGGGGTGCTGGGCGTGGTCGCGGTCTGCTTCCTCATCGGGTACGCCGAGCTGGTCATCCAGTACATCCAGATCGGCATCCTCCAGCTTCCGCCGGTCGTCATCGGGATCTTCCTCGTCCTCACCCTCGCGAATCAGGGTTTGGGCCGCATCGCCCGCCGCCTGCGGATGAGCCCGCAGGAGCTGACGATCATCTACTGCATGATGCTGCTCGGGGCGATGGTGGCCTCGCGTGGGTTGATGGAGAAGGTGCTGCCACTGCTCGTCACACCGGACTACTTCGCGAACGAGTCAAACCAGTGGCAGCGGTACTTCTTCCCGAACATACGGGAGTGGCTCGTCCCGTTCGACACGGACCGGAATGCGGGGCAGTGGGTTTCCAAACGCTTCTTCGAGGGGCTGCGCTATGGCGAGTCGGTCCCGTGGGGCCTGTGGCTGAGGCCGCTGGCCGCATGGTCGGTGCTCGCGCTCTCCATCTTCGGGATCTTCTTCTGCATGGCCGCGTTGCTGCGCCGGCAGTGGGTGGACAACGAGCGGTTGAGCTTCCCCCTCGTGCAGCTTCCCCTGGAGATGATCCGGGAGGAGGGGAATCTCCTCGCCAAGCCGATGGCGTGGGCCGGGATCGCGCTCTCAGCCTCGATCTTCCTCATCCGAGGCCTGAGCGCCTGGTACCCGTCCGTCCCGAACATCCCCCTCGAAGGGTGGTCGCTCAACCAGTCGTTCACGGGCCTGCCCTGGTCCGCGATGTACTGGACTCCGGTGTACCTCTCGCTGGCGGCCATCGGCTTCTTTTACCTCCTCCCGACGGAGCTGCTGTTCGGCCTCTGGTTCTTCTTCCTCTTCGCGCGGATGCAGGACGTTTTCTTCGCTTCGTTCGGGATGCAGATGGAGGGGATGCCGCTCTACCCCACCAACAAGCACATCGGCTACCAGTCGATGGGGGGGTACTTCGTTCTCGTGGGGTATCTCTTCTACAGCTCGTGGCCGTACCTCCGCAACGTCTTTCGGGAAGCGTTCCGCCCCGGTTCCACGTCCCGCATCCAGGGTTCAAGTCGGGTCGACGAAGAGGCTTCCCCTGATCCCCGAACCCTGATCCCTGATCCCCGAGAAGAGATGCTCCCGCCCCGCGCCGCGCTGATCGGGCTGGCGGTCTGCTTCACGACGGCGGTGCTGTGGGCGGTGGCGGCGGGAATGGCGTTGTGGGTGGCGGTGAGCGTCTTCTTCATCTACGCTTTCGTGATCGCGCTGTTGATGGCGCGGAGCACGGCGGAGGCGGGGATGCTCATGACCGAAGCCTCGTTCCGGCCCGTGGACGTGTACCGGCTCGTCGCGCCGACCCACCTGCTGGGGCCATCGAACATGACGGTCCTCGCCTTTCTCGATCCCGCGCTCTTCCGGGACTATCGCGGCCTCACGCTCACCGGGTTCCTCGACGGGCTGCGGCTGAGCGACGGGACGGGCCTCTCGCGGCGCAAGCTCGGAGCGATGTTCGTCCTCGCGATCCTGGTGGCGATGGTCGTGGCGGGGGCGTTCGAGATCTGGCTGCCGTACCAGAAGGGCGGCATCACGATGTACGGCTACGTCTACCGCGCGAACAACATGTGGGGGTTCCAGGACTACGCCGGGCCGATGGCGGGGCGCGTCCCGTTCGACTGGATGAACAAGGTCTGGTTCGGGATGGGCGTGGGGGTGATGTTCTTCCTCACCTACATGCGCACGCGGTTCGTCTGGTGGCCGTTCCACCCGCTGGGGTACGCGCTGATGGGCTCGTGGACGATGATCGTCTTCTGGTTCCCCTGCCTCATTGCCTGGATGCTGAAGGTGCTGATCCTCCGGTACGGCGGGATGAAGACGTATGTGTTCCTCCGGCCCATGTTCCTGGGGCTGGTGCTGGGC
>JAHWJO010000098.1 GCA_019348365.1 Armatimonadota bacterium
AGCGCGGGCACGCGGCAGATGCGATCCCCCTCCTTGAAGCGGCGGCGGAAAGCCGGTCGGATTCGCACGTCTGGACCGCGCTCGGAGCGGCCTACTGGCAGAGTCGCTACCGCGCGCGGGCGCTGTCCGCGTTCGTCCGGGCGGTGGAAGCCTCTCCCGAAGATGCTTCGGCCCGGTACAACTATGCTGTAGCCCTCGCGGAAGAGGGGTACCGCTTTGAAGCCGAAGAAGAACTCTCCGCCGCGCTCCGGCTTCAGCCGGACCATGACTCGGCCCGGCTGCTTCTCCAGCGCCTGAGGGAAGCCGGCGCTCTCCCCACTACTCAGGCATCAAACGTTCTCCAAACGGCCCCCGGATCGGAGGGGCCGGGGTTTCAACTGAACGTCCCGCCGCCCGAGGGAGCGCAAACTTCCCGGCTGGACCGTTTCCCCCTTTCCCCGCCTCCTCCCTCGTCTCGTGAGCCGTCCCAACGGACTTTCTCCTCCTCTTTCGCTTCGCTTCCGGACTTCGATCAGGTCCCGTGGGTGACTCTCCTCATCCTCGTCCTCAATCTCGCGGTTTTCTGGATGATGGAAGCTGCGGGCGGGTCCACCCTCCGGGAAGTGATGATCGGGTACGGGGCGCAGTTCCGGCCCCTGGTGCTGAAGGGCGAAGTGTGGCGCCTCGTGACGGCGATGTTCGTCCACGCGGGGACCTCGCACATCCTGTTCAACATGCTCTTCTTCACCCTCGCCGCCCGCTGGGTGGAGCCGTTCTACGGCCGTCTGCGCTTCTTCCTGCTTTATGCGGGCGCGGGACTGGCGGGCAACTTCATGACGCTGCTCCTCACCAATATCCCGACCGCCGGGGCATCCGGGGCCGTGCTGGGGGTGATGGCGGCGCTGATCATCATCGGATTCAAACACGGCATCGTCATCCCGGACGCCCATCAGTGGAAATTCGGATGGCTGCCCCTGCTGTTCAGCGGGTGGATCCTCTACAGCGGGTTCCATAATCCCCAGACGAACAACATCGCGCATGTGGCGGGGTTTTGCGCGGGCCTCCTGCTGGCGCTGATCCTTCAACTTGCTCATGAATCGCGTCCGGACAGCCCCGCCAGGCGAATCCGCATCACCGCCTGGGCCATGGGAGTCATGTGCGCCTATATCGGCCTGGGACTGGCATGGAGCATCTACCGGGGAGTGGATGAAAGCGCCGACATCGCCGTGGCGAAAGAGAAGCTGACGAAGGGACGCCTGGCGCTGAATCTCGTCCGCTTCCGCGACCCCGGCCGCAAGTACGAGCTTCGGGTGCCCAAAGGCTGGGAACGTCTCGACCAGAGGGACCAGGGAGCCCGCGCCTTTCACTGGGTCAGCCCCATGCTGGAGGCGAAAGTGTCGGTGATCTCCCTGACGGTCCCGAGAGGACAGGGGGGAGAGGAAGCGTTCGCGCTGGAACAATCGCTGGTCAACTCTCAGGCGGGCGCGAGCTCGATGCGAATCCTCAGCCGGCAGAAGCGGCTGCTCTCAGGCCGGATCGGCGGGCGGATCGTCAAGGAGGGCGTGGATGACCGGGGCAACCCCCGCCAGGTCTACTTCTATTTCGTCCCCGTCAAAGATACGCTCTACATCATGGTCTGCGCCGCGAGCCGTTACCATGTGCCCAAGTACGCCCCGGTCTTCGATACCATTGCGGCAAGCTTCAAGGCGCTCTAACGGGCCAGACATCTACCAGGTTTTTCCGACCCTCTCATCCTGCGATCCATCCGCATCGACCGGTCTGTATACGGGGGATAAGAAGTGAAGCGATCCGCGTGCAAAAACCACTTTACGAGCGATTCGGGTTCTGGTATACTGGGGATGGCGACGAGACGATCCATCTCGTCGCTCTCTTCTGAGAGGAGATGGGGGGCGGTGCCGGATTCACCCATGGCTCTTCTTCAGAATCAGATCGGGGCGTGGCTCAGCTTGGTAGAGCGCTCGTTTCGGGTGCGAGAGGTCGGGAGTTCAAATCTCCCCGCCCCGATGGTTCCATCTGTTCAGCGGGTTCAGCAGCGCGGTAAAGCGCCGAAATCCGATTCACCTTACTCTGGCCGCAAGGACATGGAGGCATGGAGTCCGAAAGACTCTACGGTTCCCTTCAGGGATGCCCCTCTCCATGTTTTGCGGCTTTTTGTTTCAACGGTTGTTCCGGGGCGGGAACGCTCCGGCATACAGGAGGATGTTGTGCCTTCTCCTCAGAGGACTCGGAACCCTCGCTCCGCCTTCACGCTGATCGAGCTCCTCGTCGTCATCGCGATCATCGCGATCCTCGCGGCGGTGCTCTTCCCCGTCTTCGCCCGGGCGCGGGAAAAGGCCCGCGCGACGAGCTGTGTCAGCAATCTGAAGCAGCTCGGCCTCGCCATCGACCAGTACTCCCAGGACTGGGACGAAACCCTCCCCTGGTCGATCTTCAATGCCGATTACTCCAAGCCGGCGAGCGACCCGGCGAACCGACCGGACCACCCCGATAAGATCCGCGCCAAGCTCCATCCCATGGTTAAGTCTTCGGGAGTCTTCCGTTGCCCCAGCGATTACATGCCGGGGCCGCTCGGACCCAAGGATGCGGAAGAAGGCGAGCCGATGTTCGACCTCGTCGGGAACAGCTACTGGTATCCCGCGTTTTCAGGCCCAGGGATACCCCACCGTTCGGGCGTGGAGCTCGCCGCCTTCAGCAGCCCGGCGGAGACGGGTGTCCTCTCCGATTCGGCCCCCTGGCATCAGATGCAGAAGGGCAAGGATGAGGGTAATTACGGCGATAACACGGCCCTGAACACTCTCTTCCTGGATTCCCATGTGAAGACCATCCGACTCAGGGACTGGCAGGCGGCGATGAACCGCGCCCCTGAGTAGATACCGGGAACCTCTTCCGTACCTAAGCCCTCCGATTCTTCCCCCTTGAGTAGTGTTTAACTTTCCACTTCCAGGCGATACACTTTCCAAGAGGGACCAGGAACCGTTATACTTGTATGGTTGCTCCGGCTGAAATGCAATTCCCTTAGGAACCTCGTGAGTTTTCGGGGATTCCGGGGAGGGGTTTTATGCCGGGCGGAGAATCTGCTTTATAAGCACAACACGCGGGTCCGAACCTTCATCGCCCTATTTACGTATAAATGACGTTCCGGCGTCCCCCGCCGCCGGAAGCGCTCCAACCGTCCCATCCCTAAAGGAGGACCGAGTGTCTGTATCTGATGCATGCGCCATTGATCTTGAGGAGAACTCCCAGCCGATCTTGACTCGGGTTTTGGAGACGACTCTCACCAAGTTCATCCCGTTCAACGTCATCTTTGAGATCACTTATCGCTGCAACCTGCGATGCCAGCATTGCTACATCCCCGAAGTCAACCGCCACAAAGATGAGCTCACCACCGAAGAGGTCGAGAGCGTCATCGATCAACTGGCGGACCTGGGCTGCCTCTACCTCACCCTCACCGGGGGCGAGGTGCTGCTTCGGCCCGACTTCTTCCGCATCGCACGGTACGCCAAGAAACGGGGCTTCGCTCTTCGCATCTTCACGAACGGAACGCTCGTCACTCCCCAGATCGCGGACAAGATCGCCGAAATCATGCCGATGACGTGTGACATCTCCATCTACGGCAACAAGGGCGGCACCCACGATCAGGTCACCCGCGCCAAGGGCACCTGGGAGCGCAGCATGAACGCGGTCCGTATGCTCCGCGAGCGGGGCGTCCGCACCGTCATGAAACTGCCCCTGATGACCCTCAACGTCAATGAGTACAAAGAGGTCCAGCAGGTGGCGGAAGAGATCGGCGCGGAGTGCCGCATGGACCCGACCATCGCCGCGATGGACGATCACAACACCGACACGCTTCCCCTCCGCATCGACGCGAAGGCCCTCTACGAGGTCTTCTCGGATCGTCAGCTCTTCCCGCAGGAGCAGCCGGCGGGCGCCGAATCCCCCATCTGCGAGGCGGGCCGCAACACCATCGGCATCTCCCCCACGGGCGAGATCTACCCCTGCATCCAGCTCCAGCTCTCGGCGGGCAACATCCGCGACCGCTCCCTCCAGGAGATCTGGGAGGATGCCTCGATCATGCACCAGCTCCGCAACCTCCGGGTGCAGGACCTGAAGCATTGCGCCACCTGCAAGCTCCAGAAGTATTGCAACCGGTGCCCCGGCCTCGCCCACCTGGAAGACGGCGACTGGCTGGGTCGCTCCTCCCGCGCCTGCCAGATCGCGGGCATCAGGCGCAAAATCGACCTGGAACGCAAGGCCGAGAAACTCAAAGCGATGGCTGCGGCTCGATAACATGTATTAAATTACTCTCATCATAAGAGAGGATCACAAGGCAAATGGGGGAGGGTTCATTAGAACCCTCCCCCATTTGCCAATTTACTGTATTTTTCTCCTCCCTAATCAAATATCGAGTCTACTCGCGATCAAAATCTGCGTCATTAATAGATCATAAGTCAAAGATGACTTATGATCTATGCTTTGTAGGAGGTTCATCGTTGTCACAACTCGAAAGGATGAGACCCATGAAATCTAAAAATCGTTACGACATCTCTGATTACTATGATTATGAAAGGGAGGGTGACTTCTATTTGGAAAATTTGATATCTGAATACAATGCCGAACAACAGGAGTTGGATTCTATTATTTATCCCCAAAAGAAACTAAGAAAGGCTTCAGATACTTACATGAAGAGAAAATTGAATCGATGAAAATCTGAATTCTTCTTGCGTATGCTAACAGAATAGGAGAACGACTAATAAGTATTTTTTAAAGACGTAGTTCACACCTGGGAGGCTGCCAGATCGCGGGCATCCGGCGCAAGATCGACTTGGAGCGCAAGGTCGAGAAGCTCAAAGCGATGGCGGCGGCTCGATAGTCGATCCCTCTAGGATCAAGCTGCAAGAGCGGGTCATGGGAACGCAATTTCCCGTTCGACCGTCCAATAGGTACTCCACACGGCTCCCGTCCCTGGCGGGAGCCGTTTTGGTTTCCGGTTCTCTCCCACGCCCGTCGGGCTCGAACGGCGGCTATCGTCAGCCCCATTTCGGCCTCCGCCTGAGAGGTGGAAAAGCCTCCCTTATGGCCTTAGGATGGCCCTATGGGTAGGAGTTTCCCCTGCGCGCCGAGAACTGGAGGATGAGATCCCTCGAATTTGCCGGCGCCGCCGGACGGCCCACGGACGGAATTCCGAATACCAGGTGGATTTCCAAATCGCGGGAACGCCCGGTCGCCTTCTTCCTTCACCGAACTCCGGTCCCCCTAACGTCGCGCAGCAGGGTTCGCGTCAGGAGGTTACACGCTCTGTGAATATCCACTTTACACATCAACGCCCCACCCACGCTCGTCATCCAGAGCGCCGTCGAAAACATGCTTCACGTCGATCCCTACCGGCTGCTCTTCTCCTCATGATCGCGATGGCCGCCGTCTCCTCCCCGATTCGAGCGGAGAACTGGCCGATGCACCGGCATGATCCCGCGCACACGGCCACGACGGCGGAAACCCTGAAGCTCCCCCTCAAGCGTGCCTGGACCTTCAAGACCGGCGCGGCTTCCATCGTCTCCTCCGCCAGCGTGGTGGGGAATACCGTCTATTTCGGTACGCGGGACCGGCTGGATTCCCCCGATGCTCCTCCCAAGCCGGATCAACTCGGCGGCGGGATCGGATCGCTCTACGCGGTGGATGCCGCTTCAGGAAAACCGAAGTGGCGGTTCAATAAATGGAAGGACGGAAAGGCCATCGGGTGGGTGGACAGCACCCCGGCTGTCGTCGGCGACCGGATCTATTTCGCCGCCCGCGACAATCATGTCTATTGCATCAGTACGTCGGGCGCCGCTATCTGGCGCACCCCCGCCGTCGGTATGTTCAATTCGTCCTCCCCGACGGTGGTCAACGGGAAAGTTTATCTCTCGAACGCCTTTCCCGAAACGGATTTCATCTGTCTCCGGGCCAGCGATGGGCAGATCCTCTGGCGCACCCCGGCCTCCAATGTCGAGGGGTTGTACCCGACGTTCTCTTATACCTCACCGGCAGTGGTCGGGGGGACGGTCTACACCGCCGCCACGAACGGGATCTTCTACGCGCTGAACGCTGAAACCGGCTCCGTCAACTGGAAGTTCCCGACGAGCGGCGAAGTCTTTTACTTCTCGCCCACGGTGTATAACGGGCGGGTCTACTGCGCTCCGGGAGCGCGCGATCCCCACCTGTATGCCGTTGATATGAAAACCGGGAAGGAGGTCTGGAGATTCCAGGCTCCGAACGAGAGCAGCCATTACGTCTCCTCTCCGGCAGCGGCGAACGGCACGATTTACATCGGCATGGGCGTGACGGATGCGGTGCTCTACGCCGTGGATGCACAAACCGGGAAAGAGAAGTGGCGGTTCTCCACCGGCGTGGCACCGGCCCAGGGGTTCATATCCTCTCCCGCCGTCGCGGGGGGGCTGATCCTGGTCGGGGCGGGGCCGGAGACGGCTTTGTCGGAACCCATCGGGCGCTTCTTCGTGGTCAATTCCAAAACCGGCAAGCTCGCATGGAGAGACCAGCTGGCGAGCCCGATCATTGCCTCTCCCACCATTTCCGGCCATCGGGTGTTCGTCGGGACGACGGACGGGACGATGGTAGCTTACGGAGATGCAACGCTCTCGACGGCCAGCCCGAAGACGAAACCCCCGGCTAAAACCCGGCCTAAAACCGGCAGCGCCACCCTCAAATCAAAACCGAAGGCTTCAACGCCCCGATCCAAGACGAAAAAAGCGGCAGCCAAAGTGAAACCGTAGTGAAACCGTCTGCTACATCGACCCGGCCCAAGACTTCGGGATCTGCGCGCAGATAAGCCATCCCGGCTCAATGGACCCGTATGAATGAGGAATCAAAAAGGGTGAGGCGTTTGCCTCACCCTTTTGCTTTCGTAACGGACCCTTCCATAACGGGACGGTGGAACTCAGTGTACAGCGCCACCGGGGGACCCGTTCGGTTGGAATTCCGATTCGGGCGAACCCATATATTCTACGGAATCCTCCAGATTCGGCAGGCTCTTTTCCAGCCGAACGGTCAATCCCCCCTCCTGGGTGAAGACCACCCGGTCCATCAGATTGCGCATGAGAAAGATACCCAGTCCGTTCTCCCTCAGTTGAGGGGCGGACGGCTGGGGGACCTGCTCCGGATCGAATCCCGTGCCGGAATCCCGGATTTCGACGACCAGCCCGTCCGCTTCTTCAAAGAATCGGACCATCAGGCGGTCGTTCGTGCCGTTTGGGCTGCCGTACCGGACGGCGTTCACCGCCGCTTCCCCCACGCTCAACTCGATGTCGGCGATGGCGGTTTCACAGAAGCCCATCTCTCGCGCCAGTTGAACTACGACATCCCGGATGACCTGGATCGCGCCCAGGTTTGCTGGGACGATGATCGGGAGACCGCCCCGCACTCCCGCCGGGATTCCCGCTTCATCCTGCAATTCGGCAAGAGATTCCGCCGTGAGTCCAAACCGTTCCGCTTGCCCGGAGTCCTGGATCATGCGGAGGAGCTGCCGGGGAGGGTGGCTGAGTTCGAGCGTACGACCCTGATCGTGTGCGGTTTTTGCGGCCCGGACGAGAACCTGGCACGCGTCCTTCCCTACGGAGTGAATGCCGCTGAAATCGACGGTAAACGGCCCCTCCCCCCTCGCCAGACGGACCTCCAGAGCGTGACGCAACGCATCCGCCTGTGCCGGCGTGGAGAGTTCCGATTCTCGCTGGAGTTCGTCGATATACAATCTTTTGCTGCTTCGGGTTTCCATAATTCTCACTCGCGGCGGCTGAAGCGAGGTTCAACCCCCGTATGTAAAAGGCTCGATAGAGCCTTACAAGCGAAGTTTGTTTGCCACACTATCTTTCCCAGCGAGACTGCTCCTAAAACGGAGCGAGGGGTTAGGAGGGTAATCGATCGGATGGAGACGGGTGTCTCTGTGTTCGGCGGTGAAACCGCTCGGCAACTTCGCTTCCGTGTCTCCACGGCATTTTCGTCACTTTACCATCGCCCCCACCGGTCTCTCCATGCTAACTGCCGTGATCGGCCCGTCTGTGGAGGGAATCGCTGTCACAGAGTTGACACCTCACTCGAAGTTGAACGGGTCGCCGTCGTCGGGGTCCACGACGGGGCGGAAGGCGGGCTCCGCCGTCGTTTTCTTGATCTCGGTGATCTCGGCCTTGCGCCGGATGAGCTGCCGGAACTGCGTCTTGGGGTCCGGCGGGCGTTTCAAAAGCGTCAGGTGCAGGGCGCGCACGGCCTCGCTCTCGTCCAGGCCGTCCACCAGTTCGCGAGCATCGGCGCGGCTGAAGTTCTCGTCCAGGCCGCGCATGTGCTGGAACACGGCCTCGTGGATCGGCTGCGGCTCCTGCGGGGGGAACACCGCGATCCCGTCCGCCCCGCGCAGGACGTTCGGGCGGGGGAACTTGACGAAGATCGGCTGGTTGAAGTGCGGGTGGCGCAGCATGAGTTGCCCCTTGGAGAGCGTCGAGAGCTTCTCCTTCACCGCCCCCGTCAAGCCCTGGTAGCCCGGCTGTGAAAGCTCATCCATGTCCATCCGCCCGTAGATCGAGGTCGCGCTGTTGCCGACGATCCGCTTGTGGACCTGGCTGCGGAACTGCTGCGCCGAGAAAAGTACCAGGCCGAGGTAGCGGCCCCGCTCGCTGATGTCGAGGAGCGTCTGCCGGAGGTAGGTGTCGCGGGTATCGGCGGCGGCGTACTTGTTCAGCTCGTCCACGAAGACGACGACGTGCTTCACGCCGAGCTTCCCGGCTTCAAGCTGCTGGCGCAACTGGCTCACCACACGCGTGAAGACGAGGTCCTGCGCCTCCGCATCGAGGCCGGCCACGTCCACCACGTAGGCGGTGCGGTCGCGGAACTCGCCCCAGGGGAGGTCGTGGGAGGTCTCGCGGTCGGTGAGGAGCCCGGCGTAGCGGGTGGTGAGGTTGAGGAGCCGGTTCTTCACCTTGCGGATCGTCTGATAGTGGTGGGTGGCGAACTGCTCCTTCCCCGTCTCCTCCATGTAGGCCGTCACCGCGTCGAACCAGTTGTGGAGGTCCCCGAAGTTGCGGACGACGAACGACTGCCCTCCCACTTCCGTCTTCTGGTCGATGACGCGCTGGGCGAGGTACTGGATGAGGGCGTCGGCCTTCGCGTCGAGGTCATCGCGGTTGAGGACAACTTCGGCGTACTCCATGACCTGGCGCAGCCCCCACGAGAGCGGCTTCACGCTGTTCACGAGGTCGGGGTGGGTGCGGAGGGTGTTCAGGTTGTAGCCGTCGGGCCGGAACGGGGCGTACAGCTCCACCCGCTTAAACGGCTCACAGGGGAGATTCATCCGCTCGTACATCGCGTGCATCTCCGGGTCGAGCGGCGGCACGCCCTTCGCGGCGTAGACCGGAGCGAGGGGGTGGTCGTGCGGCACTTCGGTCGGCTGGTCGAGGAAGAGGAGGTCCGGGCCTTTGACGTTGAAGCAGACGACGGCGACGCTGTAGCGGTCTCGCTCGGAGTCCTGCACCATGGCCTGTCGCCGCTCGGCAGAGTGAAAGATGGAGCCGATGAGGAACTCGATGGCGCTCGTCTTGGTGGCGAGGCCGGAGACGCCGCTGATGTTGAGGTGCGCGGATTCCGGGCCGAGGAGGAAGTCCCAATCCAGATACACGGGGGACTGGTGCTCGCCGTTGGGGTAGAGGCCGCACGGGATGCCGGAGACCTCCGCGAACTCGTCCATGCGGAGGGCCTTGGTCACCGCCGCGTCGTCCGCGAGGTACACCGGCCCGACGGGGACGGGCTGGAGGGGTTCTTCCGGCTCGACGCGCAGGACCGCCGCCGTGTAGAGATGGATTTCGGGCCGCCGGGTGGCCCCCTCCGCCGCCGGGTCCCCCTGGGTGCCGAGGAAGTCGTGGAGGGCGGAGTTGAGGTCGGTGTAGCCGACCCCCTCGACGACGACGCCGTACACCTTCACGTTCTCGGTGTACACGGCGACGAGGGTGCCGATCCCGACGTGGGAGGGCATCTCGGTCCTGAAGCTGAAGCTGTAGGCGGTGCTAGGCTTCCGCTCTGTGGCAACGACGCGGCCAATGACTTTTTCCTGGGTGGTGTAAACGTCCACTTCTAATCCTTTATCACAGGGTGGGAGAGCGTGGGAGTAAACTCCTGCGCTGGGTGGCCTTCGGCCCAGTGTCCGCCTACGCGGACACCTGCTCTATGATCGGTTGTTCTATCTCTGCTTTTTCTGCTTCAGGCCATAGGGTGTTATCGGCATGGTGTTGTTTCTGGTTGAGGATATATCGAATTACCTTCTCCTTATCGTGTGCGCTCACGCTAAAGGCTCCGTAACTCCCCTGCCAGTGGAAGGGGACTCCCGTCAATAATTTCTGCGTGATTAATCGGGAAGAACCTCCCTTGACGTGCTGCATGAGTTCGGCAAGAGTGAGCGTATTGGGAAATGAGACGAGGAGATGCACATGATCCGGCATCCCCCCGACCGCCAGAACCTCGCAGCCGTCATCCTCACAGACAGCGGAGAGGTAACGGTACAGATCACGCTCGATCTCTTCCGTAATCCAGGGATGGCGGTCCCATGTCGCCCAGACAAAATGGATAAAGACACAGAGTTTATTCTTCCGCATATGCTTTCCTGAAGGGGTGTCCGCGCAGGCGGACACTGGGCCGAAGGCCACCCAGCGCAGGAGTTTACTCTCACGCTCTCCGGCAATGGATTTACGCTCCCAGCATCCCATCCATCACAGCATGGCTCGGCGCGATGCTCCGCAGGTACTCCTCGCAGTCGTGGATGGGGTAGAGGAGCTTGTCCCACCGGGGGCCGGGGGAGGCGAGGGGCTGCCGCTCCGCCATCAGCCACGCCGAGATCGCGTCCGCTTCCCCAATCAAGCGCGGGTCGCTGTTCACCTCGATGCGGTCGTGAAAGGAGGAGTGAAGGTCGGTATAGCCGACCCCCTCGACGACGCCGCCGTATACCTTCACGTTCTCGGTGTACACGGCGACGAGGGTGCCGATCCCGACGTGGGAGGGCATCTCGGTCCTGAAGCTGAAGCTGTAGGCGGTGCTCGGCTTGCGCTCGGTGGCGACGACGCGCCTGATGACTTTATCTGTCATGAAATATTGATCCTCTGAATATTGGCTAACCAATTCGCTTGACTTCTAAGATGACGGGATCATCACCGTCAACGACATACTCGTTCTCCAAATCACCTTTCAGTTCGGTATTAACCAAGCGGTATGCATCGGGCAGGGTAAGTTCCGTGTTATCAATTCTAACATGAAATTCTTGATCTGTAATGCACCCCAATTCTTGGACACGGCGTAACTGAATGCTAACATGGTCCAA
>JAHWJO010000099.1 GCA_019348365.1 Armatimonadota bacterium
CTGGAGTTTCGCCGCCGCGCCGGGATCCCCGATGTGCATCAGGTCGTACGCCTGCTGACTGGACGTGAACGGCCCTTCGTGGCCGCCGGGCTTGCCGTGCCAGTTCAGGTTCGTGTCCATCGGGTTCTCCTTGCCGGTCTCCTCCTTGCGCTTTTTGATGAAGTTCTCCATCTGAGTCCTCAGCGCCTGAACGATGTCGGGGTTCTGCTCCGCGACGTTATGGTTCTCCTCCGGGTCCAGGATGAGGTTGTACAGCTCGATCTCCGGCTTGAAGTGGAAGTCCGGCTCCAGCGCGACGTGCAGCTTCCATTCCGGGGTGCGCCAGCCGTGCTTGCGCTGCCAGGTGCATTCGGTGATGTAGAAGCCGCTGTAGTGGCTGGGCACCTCGCCCCGGACCATCGGCAGGAGGCTTTTCCCGTCGAAGGGGGCATCCGACTCGACCTCCAGCAGCTCCAGGAGCGTGGGCACGAGGTCCTGGTGGAGGTTGTAGCCGGGGACGCGGAGGCCCTGAGGCAGCTTCGGGTGCTTCATGATGAGCGGGACGTGGAGGGTGTTGTCGTACATCCCGTGGTGATCGAACCAGCACTCGTGGTCGTAGAGGGTCTCGCCGTGGTCGCCATTGAGGACGATGAGGGTGTCCTCCATCAGTCCCAGCTCCTCCAGGCGGGTGAAGATGCGCTGGATGCAGGCGTCCATGTAGGCCACCGCGCCGTCGTACTGGGCGATGACGTACTCCTTGTCGGTGATGCCGGGGGGCATCCAGGTGGCGAAGTAGTCGGCGAACGGCTTGAACGCCATGACGGGATCCATGGAGCGGTTGTTGGGATCGCAGGGATCGCCGCTGTAGAACATATGCTCGAACGGCTCCGGCGGGAGGTAGGGGGAGTGAGGGTCCATGTGCCGGAGGAAGAGGAAGAACGGCTCGTCCCCGGCGGCGAGTCGCTCCAGCTCCGGGATCGTGACTTCGTTGAGGTTCTCGGCCTTGCGGCTGGGGCGCTCCTCCCACGATCCCCACCCGGAGTAGTCGATGTATTTATCGAAGCCGCGCGAGGCCGGGTTGCCGGTGAACCCGACGCAGGTGGTGGTGTAGCCCTGCTCGCGGAGGAGTTCGGGGAGGGTCCGGACCTCCGGCGCCAGAGGCCCCTTGTGGCGCAGCGCGACGACGTTGGTGCCGAAGCAGTCCCTCCCGGTGAGCATGGAGGAGTAGGCGCTGGTGGTGGGGACGTGGGGACTGTAGGTCCGCTCGAAGAGGACTCCGGATTGCGCGAACTTGTCGATGTGGGGGGTGGTGAGCCGGGAGTAGCCGTAGCCGCTCATGTGGTCGGCCCAGAGGCTGTCCACCCCGAAGAGGATGAGGTTGGGTTTCTTCGCCATTGAAAAGAGTCTCCGTGTCTGTTTGAAAAAGGTTCCAGAGGAGAGTTCGGCGGGGGCAGGGAGACTCCCGCAAGAAATTATGAGGAGGAGCGTAGGCCGGGGAGAACCTCCGGATTCGCAGGACGGACCGCCTCATGCCGCTACAGTCCCCAAACTGAAGAGAATTAGGCCTTTCGGCCTAGAAAAGCCCTTTCTCTCAACTGCTAAGATAGGGATGCGGAACCGAAAGGACCGGGGGTAGGTCGCTCGTTCGCTGACGCTGCCCCTCGACGTTCTCCTGAGGAGAAGAAAATGCCGACCCGTAGGGTGTTCCTGCAATCTGCTGGACTCCTTGCCCTCTCTACCGGTCTCTCTTGTCTCTCTTGCCGATCCAGGAGATCCACGGATACGGGGAGCCTCGTCGTCAATGATATCCATTCGCAACTCAACCGCACTCGGGTCGCCGCTATCGAGACACCGGACTCTCTGGAAGCCCTGCGAAGGATCATCATGGCGGACCATAAGGAGGGAAAGAAGCCGATCTGTATCGCAGGTGGTAGGCATGCGATGGGCGGGCAACAGTTTGCCTCCGATGCACTGCTGGTAGATACCCGAAGCATGAACCGGGTGCTCCACTTCGATGAAGGAGTGGGAATCATCGAAGTGGAGGCCGGCATCCAATGGCCCGATCTGGTGGACTTTTTGCTCAAGGCTCAAAAGAGCCGGTCGCAACCATGGGGGATCAAGCAGAAGCAAACCGGCGCCGACCGGTTATGCCTGGGGGGAGCCCTCGCTGCCAATATCCATGGACGGGGGCTGCAAATGAAGCCGTTTATCGAGGACGTAGAGTCATTCGTGCTGGTGGATGCGGACGGCAGAGCGCTGAATTGCAGCCGGAGCCAAAATGCCGAATTGTTTCGACTTGCGATCGGCGGGTACGGTCTGTTTGGGATCGTTCATTCCTTAAAGCTCCGTTTAATGCACCGGCAAAAAATCGAGCGGGTGGTGGAGCTTACCAGCATTGAAAAACTTGCGCCCGCCTTAGAGGAACGCATCCGAGAAGGATTCCTCTACGGGGATTTTCAATATGCCACCGACGAGAAATCGGATCTGTTCCTCCGAGAGGGGGTCTTCTCTTGTTATCGGCCGGTAGATCTCGACACTCCCCTTTCTCCCGCGCAGGATCGGGTCTCGGAAAGAGCGTGGGAAGAACTGGTTTATCTCGCTCATGTGGACAAATCCCGAGCTTACCGTCTCTACGCGGATTATTATCTTTCCACGTCCGGGCAGATTTACTGGTCGGATACCCATCAACTTGGGGCCTATCTGGAAAATTACCACCGGCGGGTAGATCGCCGGACGAGCACCGATCATCCGGCGACGGAGGTGATTACCGAGATCTACGTCCCTCGCCCTCGATTGGTGGATTTCATGGAAGAAGCGCGTGAAGACTTTAGAAAAAATCACGTGAATGTGATTTACGGGACGATTCGCTGGATCGAAAGAGACGAGGAGAGCTTCCTGGCCTGGGCAAAGCAGCCCTATGCCTGCATTATCTTCAACCTCCATACCGTACATACCCCGGAGGGGATCGAGCACTCCGCCGAAGCTTTTCGGCGGCTAAACGACATGGCGATCCGCCGGGAAGGGAACTTTTACCTGACATACCATCGTTATGCCGGGCGGAGACAGGTGGAGGCAGGCTACCCCCAATTCGCCGATTTTCTTCGCTTCAAAGAACAGTATGATCCCCGGGAGCGATTCCAAAGTGAATGGTATCGGTATTACAAGCAATTATTCGTTTAGAAGCCTTCTCTCGCTGGACGACTATCCAGAAACCCACCCAACCACCTCTCATCCCTCTCCGCCATCACATAGCTTCCGGAAGGTGCGTGAGGGGGCGATGGGTGGGGTGGTGAGCCGGGAGTAGCCGTAGCCGCTCATGGGGTCGGCCCAGAGGCTGTCCACCCCGAAGAGGATCAGGTTGGTTTGCTTTGCCATGAAAATGAGTCTCCGTATCTGTTTGAAGGGGGTTCCAGAGGTGAGATCGGTGAAGAGTTAGAGAGTCCCGCTTGAAATTCCCAGAATAGCTGCGTGAGGCGGGCTGTTAAAGAGGAGAGTAGTTTAACATCCATTCGTTGTTCGGATAAGTTCCCCCCACTTTGTTGAACGCTTCCGTAGCAGGTCGGCCCAGCGTATCCTCAAGTTTCTTCCACTTGACGTGATAGTCGGCATACAGATAATTGCTGCCGCCAGAGTGGACGTCGCGTGCAACGCCCCATCCCGTCTGCCAGGTATCCTCATCCATGCCCGGACCCGTGACGTGGAACCAGGGATGCACTTCCGCCATGCTCGCGAGGCTTGCACTGGCCCGGTTGGCATTATCTCTATTCCACCCCTTCATCTCAGCAAGTAGGATCATTCCGGCGGGGTCCTTCACCCTTGCGGCGGTCACCGAAACACCTTGGGTGCGATCCATTGGCTCGGTACCGCTGGCGGGAACGCCACAGAACTGGTCATTGTAGGCATAGCTCACAATCCGTCGAAGCGGAGGTTGGATCTTTTGATTTTGATGGACCGAGTACCGCTTTAAGCTGTTGCCCGGACATTTGAAAGTTGCATCTGCTTTCACATATCCCGCGATCTGCACGTCCCACGCGCTGGCGTTGATCGCCGCGCCATCTACGCTTTTATCCTGTGTGGAGTCGGGAAAAGAGCCATCCCAATCTTTAATGTAAGCTTCAAACGCCATGCCGAGTTGCCTCAGATTTTTCAGGCAGGTGCTCTTGCGGGCCTTCTCACGCGATGATTGGCCGCAATGGAGAGGCCAGAAGACCGCGATCACAAACAGGACCAACAGGCTTTTCAGCATGACGCTGATAAATCTGGAAAACAAGGGGCGCGTCCGAGCGGGTTCCTCTTCCATCTGTCTCTCCATGAATAGGCCGGGATGGCACTCAGACCCGATACCGAGCGCCTTTTAACGGAGACCATCCAGTTATTTGACGGCAGGAGTATCGGAAGGAGTTCCCCGTCAAGGCCAGTGTTATAAATAAAGGGTGGATGTAGAGATACTCAGGGAAAAGCTATGGCTGACCAATACCAATATGGTAGGAGTTGATCCGGCAATCATCATCCTTGCGGAGATCCCGCCCTGAAGATGAACATTCGTTCGCCCACTATTTAATCGGAGCCGACAAGAGATGCCGGGCCGGGCGAAGTGTTGCTCTACCGTCCGCCCTGTCAGCGGCAAAGAGGCGAGAGGAGACAGCATGCACCTCGAAATCACACGCGTCCCGGTGGAGGAGATCACGCCGCTGCGGGAGCTGCACCGGCAGGAGATGAACTGCCAGATTATCCATGACTCGTTTCCCCGGCGGGGCTTCAGCGATGCCTATCTCCTCCGCTCCGGGGGACGCATCGCGGGATACGGCCTCGTGGCTAACCGACACTGGCCGGACACCGTACACGAGTTCCATACCTTCCCCGCCGATCGGGCTGATTCCGCGCCGCTGTTCCGCCGTCTAATGGAGGTGAGCGGCGCCACCCGGATCCTCGCCCAGACTAACGACCCTCTGCTGCTGCTGATGCTCTACGACTGCGCGGAGAACATCACCGCCGGGGCGATCCTGTTCGAGGACGCCTTCACTTCTCATCTCTCATGCCCCGAGGGCGAATTCCGAAAGGTCGCCGAAGCGGACCGGGAGCCGCTTCGTGAGGCCGATCTCGACGCGGACGCGGGGTGGATGATCGAGATTGAAGGCATCCCGGTGGCCGCCGGGGGGGTCCTGTGCCACTACAACCCGCCCTACGGCGATATCTACATGGGAGTCCGCGAGTCCCACCGGCGGCGGGGCTTCGGGAGCTATCTGGTGCAGGAGCTGAAGCGGGTCGCGTACGAGAGCGGCAAGCGTCCGGCGGCCCGCTGCAGCCCATCCAACATGGCCTCGCGCAAGACGATGGAAAAGGCAGGGCTGCTGCCGTGCGGCCGCCTCCTGGAGGGCGATGTGACGAAGTGAGCCCACACCCCTCCCGGCGGAATCGGGTCTTTATCCATGGAACTGGATGGAGGGGGCGGCATGAGAGAGAAGGACCGAACCAGGGCATGGGTGCGGGCGGCGCAGGCCGGCGACACGCCCGCGTTTGAGGAGCTGGTCCGCTCGTACCAGGACCTCGCGGTGGCGTACGCGGCCTCCCTCCTGCGTGACCGCGACCTCGCCGAAGATGCGGCGCAGGAGGCGTTCGTCGAGGCGTACCGCACCCTTCCGGCCTTGCGCGAGCCGGGGGCGTTCGCCGGGTGGCTCCGCGCCCTCGTCTTCAAGCACTGCGACCGGATGACCCGGCGCAAGCGGCTCCCCGTCACCGGCCTGGAAGCGGCTCTGGACGCGCCCTCCCCGGAACCCACGCCTGAAGAGATGGTGGAGAGGCGCGAGGCGGGGCGGACGGTCCGGGCGGCGGTGGCGGCGCTGCCCGAGGCGGACCGGACGGCGGCGCTGCTCTACTACATGGGGGGGCGAACGCACGGGGAGATCGCGGAGTTCCTCGGGGTCACCCCCAACGCCGTCAAGACCCGGCTCTATGCGGCGCGGAAACGATTGAGGAGACAGATGGCAGACGAGATCGGAGAAAACCTGCAAGCGGCGCGGCCGTCGAGCGACACACGATTCGCCGAGAAAGTGGCGCGGATGATCCGCCCCGAGGCGCTGAAGAAGAACGAGCCGCTGATCTGGTCGGCGGGGATCGGTGCGGATGTCTGGAAAACGTTCTGCGCCGCCCTCACTGGAGACCTGAAGGCCCTGCGCCGGCTCATGCGCAAAGACCCGTCGCTCGCGCGCGCCGAGTACGAGTATCACACGGCGATGTTCTTCGCCGTGCGGGAGAACCAGCTCGAAGCGGCCCGATTCTTGCTCGAACGTGGCGCGGATCCGGTCCATTCGGGGACCCCGGACACCCTCCTCCAGATGGCTCGGGACCGTGGGTACGCCGAGATGCAGTCTCTCCTGGAGGCCGCGATCTCCGGCGCTCAGGGAGGTTCTCCCGGAGGAGAGCCTCTCGCGGCGGCGATCCGGGCGCACGATCTGGCGAAGGTACAGGGCATGCTCGATGCGTCGCCCGAGCTTCTTCACGCCGTCGATGAGCGCGCCAACCAGCCGATTCATTGGGCGGTCATGACGCGGCAGCCCGACATAATCGACGAGTTGCATACACGCGGCGCGGACCTCAACGCGCAACGCGCCGACGGCGCCCGCCCGATCCACCTCACCAACGGCGATTACCATTATCGCGGCTGGCGCGACGTGCCCCAAGACTGGCCTGTTACTCCTGACGACGTTTTCAAGCATCTCCGCGCCTGTGGGGCCGTTGTGGACATCGGCATGGCGGCGGCGAAGGGAGACATCGAACGGGTGCGGGAGCTGCTCGACGAAGATCCTTCGCTCGCAAACCGCGTCTCGGATTACAACTCCTATTACATCGGCTGCGGCGCGCCCCTCAAGAACGCCGCCGCAACGGGACACATCGAGGTCGTTCAGCTGCTGCTGGAGCGTGGGGCGGACCCCAATCTGCCCGAAGAAGGCATCGCGCCGCGCGGCCACGCGCTCTATTCGGCGGTCGCGAACGGCCACTACGAGATCGCCAAGCTCCTGCTCGAGCACGGCGCTTACCCGAACGTGGAGGTCGAAAGCTCCGCCGACACCCTGAGTCGGGCCCTCAGTAACGACGACCGGAAGATGAGCGACCTGCTCTGCTCGTACGGCGCGGCCCGGAAGGTGCATCTTCTCGCCCACTATAACGATCTGATGACGGCGGCGGCGGTCTTTGCGGCCAACCCCGCTCTCGCCGACGACCCCGACGCTTTAGGCAGCGCCGGGAGTGATGCGTTCGTGCGCCTGATGCTCCGCTATCAGCCGGACCTCCCCCGGCGAGTCACCGTCGCCAAATCGCGCGAGCTGACCGGCCTCTTGTTCCAACATGGCATGGACCCGAACCGCCCGAACTGGTTGCGCATCACGCCGCTCCACCGGTTCGCCGAGATGGGGGACGTGGAGAGCGCTGCGCTCTTCCTCGACCACGGCGCGGACCTTCACGCCCGCGACGAGGAGATCGACTCGACCCCGCTGGGATGGGCGGCGAAGCACGGCAAGGCGCTGATGGTCGAATTCCTCTTGAGTCGCGGCGCGACTCCGACCCTTCCCGACGACCCTCCGTGGGCCACCCCGATGGCATGGGCGACGCGCCGGGGCCATGACCGGGTGGTGCGACTGCTGGAGCAGTACGAGAGTGAGGGCGCGCTGCCCGCCCGTCCCCTCGCGTTCTACGAGAGTCTGGCGGTGGACTTCGTTGAAGCTTTTAATTCCGGCGATCCCGATGCCGCGCACCGCATCACCGACCATTTCCAGTTCGACCGCACGGTGACGTGGGAGAAGCTGCGGCGGCGTGTGGAAGAACGACTGCGCGAGCGGTCGGACTCCAACGATGCGTCCGATGCGCTGGCTCTGGATGATGCCCGGACGCTGGTCGCCCGCATGCACGGCGACGAGGATTGGGAGCAATTGTTAAACCGTGTCACAGGTTGATTTACAGAAAGGAGTGAGGATCGCCATGCCGTTCACCAGCCGAGAAGCGACCCCGGCGGACGTGCCCGCCCTGGCCCGCCTCCACGTAGAGACGTTCATCGAGACCCACGGCGGGGGGGAGAACCCCCCGACCGTCGAGATGCGCGAGCGCCAGTGGCGGGAGATCCTCGGGAAGGAGGACGAGAGCGATTTCTGCTTCGTCATCGAGGGGCCGGACGGGGAGTTGGTGGGGTTCGCGCGGGGAGTCGCGGGCGATCCCGACGACCCCTCCGAGTATACGGGCGTACTCAACAAGATCTACCTGCTCCGGGCTTATCACCGGCGGGGACTGGGCCGGCGGCTCCTCGGCCACGTTGCCCGCCGGTTTCTCTCCCTGGGCATCCGTTCCATGCGGCTGTTCGGCGACGCGGAGAACCCCTCCAATGGGTTCTATGAACGCCTGGGGGCGGAGCGGACGTACAGCGACGCCGGCGAGTTCCACGGCGGATACGGCTGGCGGGACTTGCAGCGCCTCGCAGCCCTTTGCCCTGACGAGTGAGTCCGAATCGCTGCTCTGTCGCGACCCCTGATGCCGGAGGGAAGCGAATAGATGAAGACCGGGCGGTTTTTACGGTGTTTCGGCCAGCGGCGGCTCCGTGAGGTGGCCCCCCTGACCGGCCAGGTCCGGCAGATCGATCTCCTGCGCGCCGAACAGGATGGTGAGCTGACCCCCGTGATAGATGTCGTGCGCCATGATGCGCCAGATCGTCCACTGGTACGAGACGCGATACGTCTGGCCGAAGTAGGTGTGCCGGTACGTCCTCGACAGGTCCTCGACCGTCCATTCGTTGAGCGTCTCCTCGACCATTCCCCATGTGAGGTTCAGCCACCGGGCGAGTCCCTCCCCGTCCTCCGGCAGGGAATCCTCCGCCACGAACCGGTTTCCTTCCCATTGTTTCCATTCGGGCACATGGCGCGCGACCTCGTTCAGGCCCGGAGGGTCCATCCGCTGGAACCAGTTGATCCGCCCGGCGCTGAGGTGGCGCGCGATCTCCCCCGCCGACCGCATGCCGGGCGCGGGACGGTACGCCAGCTCTTCCGATGAGCGCGGGGCGACGGCTCGGACCAGGCTCGTGTTGAACCCGGCCCAGCCTTCATACACGCTCATCAATGACGGGGAGGAGGGATCCATCAGCGGTTCCTCTGATAACGGGCCAGAAATCCGTGGCGGGAGAGGGCCGATAGCGCAGCGACCCTTTGGAGACTCTCCGGGGGACTCATCGGAAGAGGGGAGGCTATTGGAGGCTACGGGGCGAGGTGGAACTCCCGCTGGCTCCACATCCAGCGGTCGGTGGTGTTCTTCCCGTCGGGGTCCACCGTCAACAGGAATTTCATCCACTTCGCATGCCCGTCCGCGAAGATGTAGTTGGCGCCGCCGCCGTGCCGCTCCGTCGCCACGCGGGGGGCGAACTTGTCCCCGACTCCATTCGGGGCCTGCCGGTTGCGGGCGCTCTGGTACGGCCCGATCACTTCCTGATAGGTCAGGCGGCGCAGCACCGGCCGGTAGGCGCTCGGCCAGGGCATCACGCCCCAGTACCCCGACCAGCCGGGCCACTCCCCGATGTCCCGCATCTCCGCGTAGGCGATGAGATGGGCGGGTTCGGGAACATCCGCGAGCGTCTGCACCTCCACGTCGCCGGGTGGGGAGTAGCCGTAGTTCGGGATGTAAGAGAGCTGGAGGGTCTTTTTGAGCCAGGCAGAGGGATAAGCCCAGGGAGCGTCGGAGCTGGGGCAGGTGTAGACCTCCGTGCTCCGGGTGTAGGGGTAGAGCAGCTCGGGCCAGGGGCGGTCCACGCCCGTCGCGCCGACGTATCCGGGCTGCATGGTTTCGTCGTGATCGTTCACGTAATTCATCTGCGCCAATCCCATCTGGCGCAGGTTGCCGGCGCAGGACGACTGGCGCGCTTTCTCGCGCGCTTTGGCGAAGACGGGGAAGAGGACGGCGGCCAGGATCGCGGTGATCGCGATGACCACCAGCAGCTCGATGAGCGTGAACCCGCCCCGCCTGTAACTCCACCGATTGCTTCTTCTCATCGATTCACTCCCGAAAATGCAGTTCATGCCGCACTCCTCGTCCGACTCTCCCCGTTGCGCTCCCCTATTGTCTCAGAAGTCGTCTTCCCCTGCAACCTGCCCCTCCCAAGGCCTCACGGTGATTTCATTATGTGTACCCGGTGATTCAGATCGCGTCACCAGTGGCACCAAGCAGATCCTGAGCGTAGTCGAAGGGATCGGCCTACGCCGACTCCCCTGCTGCCCGATTCTGCGGTTTTGGGCCGGGGGTGGAACCCGCGAAGGCGGGTTTCGTGCCCCTCCAGACGCGATTTTAATTGCCGAGTACATGTTATGAAAGGACCCTGCCCAGAGCATGAGGCCAGGATCCTGGCCTCACCCATTCCGTTGATTCACAGGGTGGCGGGAAGCACACGAATTCCGCCTCCGGGATTCCCCCTCGGTACGGCGTTTCGGCGGTGGTCGAGAGGAGGAGGTGTTGATTCTCCCTTCCGGCTTGTCATAAAAAGAGACGGAAGAAAGGGGAGGCGAATTGTGGACTACGATGTGATCATTCTGGGGGGCGGGTCGGCGGGAATTGTGGCGGGGGTGACGCTGGGCGGATTGGGGCTGCGGGTCCTGCTCATTGAGAAAGAGAAGCTGGGCGGGGAATGCCTGAACACGGGCTGCGTCCCGAGCAAGGCCCTGATCCATGCGGCGAAGGTCGCTCATACGATGCGGCGGGCCGGGGAGTTCGGGCTGAAGCCGGCATCGGTGAGCCGGGAGAACGCGAACGGGGCGCTGGCGTACGTCCGAGAGTCGGTCCGTCGCGTGGGCGAGGCCGACGCAACCGAAGCCCTTCTCCGGAAGCAGGGGGTGGAGATCCGGTTCGGAGACGCGCGGTTCGTCTCCCCCGACGCGCTGGAACTGGACGGCGAACGGCTCCATGCCGGGCACTTCGTCCTCTGCACCGGCTCCCGGCCCCGAATCCCGGACGTGCCGGGGTTGGAGCATGTCGAGGTTCTCACGAACCAGAACGTGTTCGACCTGGAGGCGGTCCCGCCAACGCTGCTGGTCGTCGGGGGCGGCCCCATCGGCGTGGAGATGGCGCAGGCGTTCGCGCGACTGGGCAGCCGCGTCACCCTCGTGCAGCGGCGGGACCGCATCCTCCCCGACGACGACCGGGAGCTGACCCGCGCGCTGGAAGGCTATCTTCGGGAGGACGGCATCGACCTGCGGCCGGGGACGGAGGTCTCGCGCTTCGAGGCGGGGGAGGACGGCAGCGCCGTTGCCGTTCTCGAAAGCGGGGACGGGTCCGGGTCTCGCCTCCCCTGCCGCCACGTCATGTTCGGGACGGGCCGCCTCC
>JAHWJO010000100.1 GCA_019348365.1 Armatimonadota bacterium
GATCCGTTTCGCCGCCGCCGCCGCGCCCCGCTCCATGTGGTCCCGGTGGACCTCCACGAGGGCGAGATGCTGGAGGACGGCCTTCCGCTGGGACTCTTCCAGCGGGGTATCGGGAGGGTATGCGGCGTGGAAAGCCGCCCGGCCCGTCTCCCGATCTTGGCTCCGGGCGAGGAGGAGCGCGGCCCAGCGATAGCGGAAGACCCGGTCATCGGTCCATGTAGACGTGGCGGACATACGCTCCAGGCCCCGCCGCAGCGCTGCGTGGTCGAGGAACACCGGGTCGATCTTGTAGAGCCGGTTCGCGGCGGCCTCGGCGATCCGGAGATCGGGGTCATCGAGCAGGGCGGTCTCCAGCCCGCCGAGCGCGCGGATGGCGGCGTCCGCCACTTCGGCCTCCCCGTCGAGCATCTGCGCGATGAGCCGGCGGGTCTCCGGGTCGGTCGTCCCCTCCAGCGCGGCCAGCGCGCCGATCCGGTCGGGGCGGTCCCCCTCCAGCATTCGGAGCAGGATCGGGGTGAAGCGCGGCTCCTCCCGCACCAGAGCGGCGGCAGCGTAGTGTACCTGTGCGTTCGGGTCCCGCAGGAGTCCCAGGAGCGGCGTGGAGTCGGTTGAGGCGAACGCCTCGGCCATCAAGTCACAGGCCCAGTCCCGGATTAGAGCGAGGGAGGAGAACCGGAGCGCGCCCAACAGGCTCTCCTGCTGAACGAGGAGTCGATGCTTCAGCCGGAAGATCTCCAGCGTCTGTTCGTGCAGCGCGCGATGGGGGACGCGCGCCCCCAGCCGGATCCCGTCGAAAGCCTCCAGGCCGTACATGATGCCCCGGAGCGCGAGCAGGAGGGGGAGGTGCTCCCGCAGGTGCTCGCGCCGCGCCCGATCTTTCCGCTGGATCACCTCGTTCAGCACGACCAGGTCGGCGAGGAGCTGGCGCGCGACCTCCCTCAGAGCCGCTTCATCAAGAACGCCAAGGCTGCGAAGGATAGGGGCGACGACGACTCCGGCCACAGGGATGAGCCGTTTCCGGTCCCTTCCCGGATCGCCGCCCCGCAGGATCTCGACAAACGGGGCCGGATCCAGAAGGGCACGGTACTTCAGGGCGACTTCTTCATCCGGTTCCGACCGCAGAAGATGGAGCGCCGCCTCCCGCAGCCCGAAGGGGATGCTCTCGCCCACCTGGCGCAGCAGGTCGAGGGAGCGCTGCACGCGGTTCTCCAGCGTGCTTGCGAGGAACGGGAGCCCCCGCCGCCGCTCGTCGGTTGCGGGCATGAACGGGACGATCCCGGCGGTGGGCGCGTAGGTGCGGAGCCGTTCGGCGAAGCGCGCCATGAACCAGCCCGCCATCGTCGGGCCGAGGGTCTCTTCCGCCGCCTCGCGCAGGATCGCCAGGGCCTCCGCTTCGGTCCCCAGCTCCCTGTTCGCCGCCGCCTCCAGCAGCGACTCCTCCATCGGGCCGGGCGGATTGCGGAACGTGATCTCGACCATCAGGCCCAGCGCCTCCTCCCGAAATAGCGGGTTCTGGAGCGCGCCCCGCAGGAGGTGCGCCGCCGCCCCGCCGCTCCGCAGGTCCTCCATCGCGACGAGGGTGAGGATCATGTCCCGCTCCGCCCCGATAAGGTACTGCGGGTGGAGCCAGTCGGCCAGGGTGCGCTCGGGGTCGCTCAGGAGCCGTTCGGCGTGGAGGCTGCCCAGCAGGACCAGCCGTTCCTCGGCGCGGTGCCGCTCCTCCAGCGTCCGGCCCTCCTCGATGTAAGCGATGCGGGCGAGCTTCCGGCAGAAGGCGCTCATCGCTTCCGGGTCGTGGAGGAGATCGCGGGCGCGGGACCGGACGGTCTCCTCCTCCGCTGTCCCGAAGAAGAGGTCGAACTGCTTTTCTCGGGAGTCGAGGGGACGGAAGAGCGCCGGGAACCGGGACTCATCAGCGTTCCGGGCGATCTCGGCGTAGCGCCGCGCGGCGTAGCGGAGCCGCTCCATCAGTTCGGCGGCGGCGGCGTGGGAGAGTTTCCTTTCTTCCGCGAGCCGTCGGGCCGCCGCCTCCATCTCGTCGGGATGGACCTCCCCGGTGGCAAGGGCGGCGGCGAGGTGGCGCTGCGTCGGGCTATCGCAGAGGCGGCCCTGGTCGAGGCCGCATGCCTGCGCGGAGAGGAGGATCATGAACTCCAGCGCCGACTCCCGAACGTCGGGCGCGAGGAGGAGCGCGCGCAGGTGGAGCGCGAGGAAGTCGGTGTTCTGGTCGATGTTGCCGGCATGGATCAACGCCCATCGCTCCCCGTCTTCGTAGTCATCGAGGAGGAGGGCCGTCGCCATGTCGGGCCACCAGCGGAGCGCGGCGATCCCGAGCAGCCCTTCGAGCGATGAAAGGTCCTCTTTCGGCGGCAGCGCCCCCTGCGCCACGAGGATCCGGCGGATCTGCTCCGTCGCCTCGTCATGGATCTCCGCCCAGAGGAGTCCGGCGGCCCCATGATAGGGATGATCCGCCTGTCGGAGGAGCGGAAGAAGCTGATGCCGGGCCTGGAGGTACGATTCCGGATGAGTGGATGCGCCGAAGACGAGCGCGTCCTTCGCCTGGGCGAAGTGGGCGAGGGCCAGTTCCTCCGGCCCGTACGGCGTGGGTACCGGATCGAAAGCCGGGCGGGGGGAGGCCGTCCCGAAGCTCGCCGGAGGGGATTCCGGCGGGGCTCCCGGTATGGGGTCGCTATCGGCGGCGGGGCGCGGGATCAACGGCGAATCCTGTGCGGTGGAGAATGGGAATCAGGGGAGATGAGGGGCGGGAGAATCCTTCTCCAATCGCCCGTTTGCAAATACCGATGCTATTCTACACGGTTTTCGCCGACGGTTGGAGTGAGGTCTCGGAAATGCCCCGTGCCCGGCGACTCAAGTCGCGGGCAACAAGGGCGCAAAGTCGGCCTTCGCCGACTTCAGGCCCATCCTCTCATGCAAAAGCATAAGCCGGTAGTCAAGTCCCCGCAGGGGGACTTCGTGCCGTTGTTGCCGCGAATTTATTCGCCAAGCATGGAAGGGCGGAACGAAAGGATCATGTCATGACAGACGAAGATACTCTCACCCTGAGTCCCCCACGCCCGTCTCTTCATCTCATGATCCGCCTTTTAACCCGTCTTTCAGCCACTCTTCGTCGAATTCGGCGTGCTGGATGCGGGTGCGCTGGTGCGTGTAGGCGAGGTGGATGCGCCCGTCGCGGCCCTGCATGATCGCGGGATAGGAGAACTCGGCGGGGTCGGTCTCCAGGTCTTTCCGGTGGGGCCACGTCTCCCCGTCGTCCTCCGAGAACGCGACCGAGAGCGGGGAGCGCCCTTTTGCGGTGGGGTTGTAGGCGAACGCGAGGTTCCAGCTCCGGAGCGTCACGCCGTCGGTGCCGCTATCGGGGTTGGGGAGGTCCGTGAGTTCGGCGGGGTCGGTCCAGGTGCGCCCGCCGTCCGACGAGTACGATTTCCGGACGATCCCATGCCCGCTGTGGTCCCGCAGGTGCATGAGGATGCGCCCGTCCGAGAGCGGCATGAGGGTGGGCTGGAGGTTGCCGCCGGGGTTGGACACGTCGTTCGATTTCTCCCAGGTGCGGCCCCGGTCGGGGGAGATCAGGACGTGCGAGGTCCAGCGCGCTTCGTCGTAGAGGGGCAGGAGGATCTCTCCGTTGTAGACGACCGGCTTGTTCTTCGTCATCCAGCCCAGGGGCTCGTGGAGGAGGACGGGAGTATCCCACGTCCGCCCCTCGTCGGCGGAGCGGCGGTACTTCACCAGACACTCGTCCCACCGGTTGCCGTACATCGTCACGTAGAAGAGCCAGAGCAGGCCGTCCGGCGAGTAAAACAGGACCGGATTCCCCTCCGAGTGCCCCGGCGTATTCTGGATCACTTCCGGCGCGCTCCACTCCCCCGACCCCGGAGCCTTGCGCGCCATCTGGATGACGACATCGGGGTGTTTCTCGTAGCTGCCCGCGTACCAGGCGCACAGCAGCGTGCCGTCGGGAAGCTCCTCCAGCGTGGCGGCGTGGCAGGAGGGATGGTCGGGATTCTGCGTGAAGACGGGTTCGGTGTGGAAGTGCATGGGGCTGCCTGTGTGGGTGTGTGGGTGTGTGGGTGAGGATTTCCCCCCGCCGTGGACCATCGCCGGACATTTCATGGTGGGTCGTACCACCGGGTGCAGGTACTCAGTTCAGAGATGGGGGCATCATCTCCTCCCCGGTCTTCCTCCGGCCTTATGGGGCGGAATCTCCTCCCGGTACGCCTCCATCACGAACTCCTCCAGCCGCCGGGGGTTCTTTTTCAGAAAGAGGAGCATCACGGCCAGCGCCGCGCGGTCCCACGGCTCGGCGGTGAGCCATGCAGTGGAGGCGTGGAGCTTGCAGGCTTCCTCGACGGGGCGCTCGGCGAGGTACGCCCCGACCGCCAGGAGGTTCCGCTCCAGGCCTTCCATCGAGGAGGTGATCTCCCTCAGCTTCAGGGTCATGACGCGGAGGGTATCTTTCACGATCTCCCGTTCCCGGTACGTCGCGCCGGGACGGATCGGGGCGTTCAGTATCTCCAGCGCGCACCGGCTGCGCGCATGAGCGATCATCGTTTCCCGGTGGCCGGCGCCGGCGGTCTTCCCGATCTCTTCCACCCGCCAGCGGAACTCGTCCACCCGGTTCAATATCGTCACCAGCCGGGCTTCGAACGCCATGTGGGTCGGGCGCGCCCGATGGACGGCGGCGACGGCTCCCTCCGCCGTGGTTCGGCGGTGCAGCTCCCGGAGGGCGAGGTGATCGATCAGCATGGCTTTCGTCGCGTCGTCCATGCACGTTCGGGAGCGGACGGCGGCCCACAGGGCGAGCGCCGTGGACTCGGGGTCCGGGCTTCGGGAGAGCAGCACGGCGGCCCAGCGATACCGGGAGACCGTCAACTGGGAAGGGTCCTTCTCCTTGAAGAGCCGCTTCAGGCCCGCTTGCAGCTTCACCTGCTTGATCTCTTCCGCCGGGAGCCTCAGGAGGCGCACGACCGCCGCTTTCACCACGCGGGGGTCCGGGTCGGAAAGCAGGGCCGCCTCCAGCCCGCCCAGCGCCTCCGCCGCCGCCTCGGCCACGGTCTTTCGAGGGTCTTTCAGCCGTTGGGCGATCTCCCAGCGGACTTCGGGGTCGGGGTGGCCGCTCAACGCCAGCAGCGCGCCGATCCGGTGAGCCGCTTTTTGCTCGTCCAGCATGCGGAGGAGAAAGGGGAGATAACGCTCCCGATCCTGCTTCACGATTTCCGCCGCGCGCAACCGGACCGGCCCATGCGAGTCCCGCAGCAGGCCCAAAACGGGAGGCTCGTCCAGGTGGAAGAGGTCCCGCATCCGGTCGTAGGCCCAATCACGGAGGGCCGGGGGGGAACTCAAGTAGCCGAAGTCGGACGGGAGGTTGCCATGGGATTTGCTGGCGATTCCCGCCACCTCCAGCAGCCGTTCCTGCATCTCCCGGCCGGGGACGCTCTCGCCGAACTGCACACAGTTGCTCCCCGGCTGAAGAGTCAGCACCCGGAGTTGCAGCAGGTAAACGAAATGATCGCGGAGCCGCTCCCGATCCCGGCGGCTCCTCCGCTGGATCACCTCGTACATCACGACGAGGTCGCACGCGAGCTGGAGCACCGCTTCCTGAACGCCGGGAGAGCCGTTCCACAGCGCGTGTTCGAGGGGTTCCGGATCGATGAAGGCGCGGTAGCGGCGCAGGATCTCCCCGGTCTCCTCGTCCCGGAACAAGTGAAGGACGGAATCCCACAGGCCCAGGGGAGTCGGCACGCCCAGGTGCCGGTCCAGCAGGTCGAAGGAGCGCTGCATCCGGTTCTCCAGGGAGCTTCTCAGGAACGGCACGCCCCGCCGTCGTGTCGCGGTGGGGAGCGAGAGGAACGGGAGCGCCCCTGCGCCGGGAGTGAACGACGCCAGCCGTCGCTTGAGGTGATCCATGAACCAGGCCGCCATGATCGAGCCCAGCGTCTCTTCCGCCGCGCGGCGCACGTACGCCAGGGCGCGGTCCTTCGGCCCCAGCTCCTCGTTCGCGAGGGCTTCCAGAAGCTGCTCCTCCATCATGCCGGGCGGGTTCCGGAAGACGACTTCGATCATGATGCCGAGGGCGGGGTCGCGGAAGAGGGGGTTCTGGAGCGCGCCCCGGAGGATTCTCGCCGCCGCCCCGCCGCTCCGCAGGTCCTCCATGGCGACGACGGTGAGGATCATGTCCCGCTCCGGGCCGACGAGGCGGTACGGATTGAGCCACTCCGCCAGCGCCCGTTCGGGGTCGCCGAGGAGCCGTTCCGCGCTGACGTTGCTGAGGAGCATGAGGCGTTCTTCCGCGCGGTGGCGCTCCTCCAGTCCCCTGCCCTCCTCCACGTAAGCGATCTGCGCGAGCTTCCGGCAGTAGTCGCTCCGCTCGTCGGGCTGGTGCAGCAGGTCGCGGGCGATGGAGCGGGCGAACGCCTCTTCTTCCGCCCGGAAGAACGCCTCGAACCGCTTCTCGTCCGGATGCAGGGCGCGGATCCAGGCGGGGAACGGCCCTTTCTCCCGCTCGACGGACCGGACCAGCTCGGCGTACCGTTTTGCTTCAAACCGGAGGCGGCCCAGCGTGTAGGAGCCCGCCTGGTCCTGGAGCTTGCCGTTCGCGTTCAGCGCCCGAATCCGCCCTTCGATCTCGTCGGGGGGGGTCTCCCCCGTCGCGAGGGCGGCGGCGAGGTGGCGCTGCGTGGGGCTCTCGTACAGGCGGCCCAGTTCGGGGACGGACGCCTGCGCGGAGAGGAGGATCATAAAATCGAGCGCGGCTTCGCGCATCTCCGGCTGGCCGAGGAGGGAGCGGAGGTGGAGCGCGAGGAAATCGGTGTTCTCGTCGATGTTCCCGGCCCGGATCAGGGCGAATCGGTCTCCGGCATTCAGGTCCTCCATCAGCACGGCGGTCGCCACGTCGGGCCACTGGCGGAGGGTCGCCACCCCGAGCAGCGATTCGACCATGGAGGCATCGGCGTGGGCGGTCGGGACGCCCTGCTGCGCGAGCAGGGCGCGGATCTTCTCCACGGCCCTGTGGTGGATCTCGTCCCACAATACCCGCGCCGCTTCCCGATAGGGGTGGCCGTCCTGCCGGAGCATCGCTTCCAGCGCCCGCTTCACGCGGACGTACTCGCCCGCCTGCGACGACGCGCCGAACACCAGCGCCTCCTTCGGCTGCCCGAAATGAGACAGCGCCAGATCATCGGGGCTGTAGAGGGAAGGAGCCGCTGCGCCGGGAGGGGAAATTATCTCTTCAGGGATCAAGGGGCAAAAGTGTGGCGACGAGACGTTGATGCGGGATGAGCATCGCCGGGACTGCAGTCCCTCCTGGGGGGCTTTCAGCCGAGCGTCCCTCCGGGACGCATCCCAGAGTAACATCTGTACCGTGTCCCGAAGGGACACTCAGCCGAAGGCTCCACAGGAGGGATTTTAATCCCGGCAACACCAGATACAAGAAAATGATGCCGGAGGATCAGAGGGTGAGTAGGGTTAGTAATAAAATAGGCCTCTCCCTTCATTTTACCTTCCCGGCGCAAGGAAGCAAGGCTGGAGCGCGTTCTGTCTCCGCGCTGCGATATTGTTGAGAAGAGGAGGATCGCCATGACCGTGTACGGGATGAACCACGTCGCCATCGAGGTGACGGACATCGAGCTGGCGGTGAAGTTTTACACCGAGGTCTTCGGCCTGGAGCGGCGGAGCGACGGCGAGGGACAGGCGTTCTTCAACGTGGGCGAGCGGCAGTTCATCGCTATGTTCGAGGTCGAGGAGATGAAGCCCGACCGCCACCGCCATTTCGGAATCATCGTGAAGAACGACGACGAGATCCTGGAGGTGAAGCGGAAGGTGCAGGAGTGGGGGCTGGAGCTGATCCCGCCGTTCATGTGCGACTTCCGCGACCCGTTCGGCAACCGCATCCAGGTGGTGGACCTGAGCGTCGTCAACGAGTGGTGGGGGAGGTAGGAGCATTGGTGAGGGGGTGAGGGGGTGAGGGGGTGAGGGGTGAGGGGGTGAGGGGTGAGGGGGTTCATCCGTGTTCATCGGCGGTCCCAATGGGCTTTATCCATGTTCATCCGTGTTCATCCGTGGTTCCCTCATCCTGCCGGTGAGGCATCCGTTATAAGGGGAGTCCTATGGACTGGACCTCATCATTTCAAAAAGTGATCTCCGGCGTTCTCGCCGGCCTGTTCCTCCTCTCCCTCGCCGCATCCGGCGACCTCCTCGCGCAGGCGTGGCAGGCCGTCCCGATGGCTACAAAAGGACATCTACGCCTGCACGAACGCCGTCGTCCGCTCCACCGATGGCGGAAAGAGGTGGACGAACCTCACCGTCACCACGCCCCTCAAGTGTGCGGCGCAGCCCGGCGGCCCCCACGAAGCCCAGTGGCTGCGGGTCCACTCGATGACGCGGGAGCTCTGGGTGGCGGGCCAGTGTTATGGCGTCTGGAAGATCGCCCCGTCGAAAGGGAAGTAAGAGTGCTGCTCTGTGAGAACGCCCGGCGATTAAAATCGCGGGCAACAACGGCGCAAAGTTGCCCTCCGGCGACTGTACCCCCGGCCCTAACCTCTTCCGACCTCCTATGATGGGCTGGAGCGAGAGTCCGCGCAGGCGGACTTCGTGCTGTGGTTGCTGCGAATTCTTCGCCGGGAACTCACACCCAACGTTATAAACGTTTAATCCGCCCGCATTCGGGTTAAAGGAGAGCAAGGAAAGTCACTCTCGATGGATGCGACGGCAGGCGGAGATGGACGTGAGAAAGAGAATCGACCCGGCAGGAATCGTCACGCGGATCACCCTCGGCGTCGTGATCGGCGGAATTGCGGGATTCCTCATCCCGTACGCGCTGGTCCGGTGGTTCAACTTCGGCGTGTCGGGCACGGGTCTTGCCAATCAGATGAAGGCATTATTCGGCTTAACGCTCTACTCCATCCCGTTCGGCGGCATCGCCGGGGGGTTCCTGGCGAAGCGGTGGAACAAAAAGATCAGCCGGCAGCGAGACAGCTGACCCCCCGCAGAACGCCCTTATTATCCCGCGCATGTAAGAAAGATAGACCTGTGACAGGAAAGAAAAAGAAAGACGGAAGGCCGGGACATTTAACGTACCAACAGAGATTAGGCGGACGGCCACTTTCATGGTAAGCTCGTAACGGGAGATGGAAGCAGCCGGATGGACATCGTCCTCCCGGTTTTGCGTGTTGCCCTCCCTCCTACATGGTTGCCACCCATGGGTTCAACTCCCTTTCGTTCCTCTCCGGGGGCCGGCTTCGTGCGGCAGGCGAGCCGCCCTGCAGGTTCAGACCTCCGCGGCTCGCCTGCGGCCTCTCGAGAGGAACGCTTCTTCGCATTCAATGGCCTCCGATGGATCAACTCGCCTGGATTTCGGTTACTCTTCTCCTCCTCGTGCCCGTTGCGCTAGCGATCCGGATGTTCCGGCGCATCACCGTGTACGAATACGAACGGGGCGTGGAGTATGCCGGAGGAAAGTACACCCGGACGCTGAACCCTGGAACGTACTGGGTGTTCGCGCCCTCCACGACGATCAAAAAGGTGGATATTCGCCCCCGCTACGAGTCGATCACGGGGCAGGAACTCCTCAGCGCCGATCACGTCGGGCTGAAGGTGAGTCTCGCGGCGAAGTACGAGATCGCCGATCCGTACGCCGCGCTGAACGGCGTGCAGAGCTACTCCGAAGCGCTGTACCTGGAACTCCAGCTCGCCCTGCGGGAGATCGTCGGGGCGACGGAGATCGACGCGCTCCTGGAGCGTCGCAACGAGATCGGAGCCCGGCTGTACGAGAAGGCCGAGCCGCCCCTGAGAGCTGTGGGCTTGAGTCTCCTTTCTGTGGACGTGAAGGACATCATGTTTCCCGGCGACCTGAAGCGGATGTTCGCGCAGGTGGTGAACGCCCGCAAAGAGGGTCAGGCGGCGCTGGAGCGGGCGCGGGGAGAAACCGCCGCCCTCCGCAGCCTTGCCAACGCCGCCCGGATGGTTCAGGATAATCCGGCGCTCATGCAGCTCCGGCTGCTCCAGGTCATCGGGGAGAAGTCCGGGAACACGGTGGTCATGGGAACGTCCTCCGTAACGCCGATCCCCGCACCCCGTGCCGGGGAGAGCGCCGGACGGGAGCTTCCTCCCTCGCCGGGAGACGCCCCGGATTCCCCCTAGTACCTGGCCGTGGGTCTTTCAACCCTCCCCCCGGCTCCTTCCGTTGGGGGGGCATAACTCTTTCCTTTCCCATCTCTGATGCGTTGCACCATTTCAGGAGACTTTATGCGTATCCTCTCCATGCTCGGCTTGACCCTCACCGGAGCGCTATTGATGACCGGAACCTCTCATGCGAAGACCCCTGAACCGGGCGATCAGGCCCCTCAGTCCTTCAAAAAACAGATCACCCGAACCGTGAGCGCGGATTACCTGCTCTACCTGCCCAAAGAGTACAGCAAGGATAAGACGGCGCGCTGGCCGCTGATCCTTTTCCTCCACGGCGCGGGCGAGCGCGGCAGCGACGTGCAGAAGGTGAAGGCCCATGGCCCGCCCAAGCTGGTGGCCCAGGGGAAAGAGTTCCCCTTCATCATCGTCTCGCCGCAGGTCCCTGAAGGCGAATGGTGGAACCCCGAAACGCTGAATGCGCTGCTTGATGAGGTGATGAAGGCGTACCGCGTGGACCCCGACCGCGTGTACCTCACCGGCCTGAGCATGGGCGGCTTCGGGACGTGGAACCTGGCTGCCGAATCGCCGGGGCGGTTCGCGGCCATCGCGCCTATCTGCGGCGGCGGCGAGCCCCGGCGCGCCCGCCGGATCCGCGACATCCCGACCTGGGTGTTCCACGGCGCGAAGGATGAGGTGGTCCCCCTCCAGGCCTCGCAGGAGATGGTGGACGCGCTCAAAAAGGCCGGTGGCGACGTGAAATTCACCGTCTATCCCGAAGCTGGACACGACTCCTGGACCGAGACTTACAACAACCCGGAGCTGTACGAGTGGTTCCTCCGCCACCGCCGCAAAACCGAGGAGAAGAAGTAAACCCTAATAGATCGCGGGCCTGCGGCACACGGGGCTTCGCCGTGCGGATTCACGCGGATAAACCCCTTTTGAACCACGAAGGACACAAAGAAACCCCTTGCGGATAGAAGATAGACCGCCCCTGCAATCTTCTATCTTCTATCCGCAAGGGGTGATCTGCGTGTATCTGCGTTCATCTGCGGTTCCATATAGCCAAACTTTTTGTCCTTCGTGTCCTTCGTGGTTCAAAAACTAGCGTTCCGTCGACCCCACCTCCTGCGCCAGAGCGTTTCGGATGGCCTGGATGGCTTCGTCCACTTACG
>JAHWJO010000529.1 GCA_019348365.1 Armatimonadota bacterium
CGGGGCGTCAAGGTTGCGCTGCGGGATGGCGCAGAGTTGCGTGAACCCGGATTCCCGCATCCGGTCGAGCAACCCCTGCCGGTCCGCCTCCACGCCCTCGTTCTTGCCGATGTACATGTAGTGCGCCCGCCCCTCGGAGAGCCGCACGAACTCTTCGGCTGAGAGGTAGAACTCCGGCGTGCGGGGGACGCGCGCCACCCCGCTTTCCGAAACCATCGTGGCGTTCCGCACCGCCCGCGCGAAGTTGGGGTCATCAGGGTCGGTCTCCAGTCCGGGGAGTTGGCTCCAGACCGCGCCGGGGTCGGGAGCATGGGCCGTCACCGCCTCGACGAAATCGCGGGTGAGGTTCGCTTCGGTGACGCCTCGCTCGTCGAGGGCCTCCCAATCCGGCGCGTACTCAAAGCCGAGGTCCAGCCCCTCGTTCCAGCGTTGCGCCTGGTACTCGGCGCGGCGGCGGGCGAGCCGGGTGAGCGCCGCGCTCAACGTCTCGGCCTCCTGGGTGGAGTAGTACGGCCCCGCCTGGACGTACATCCGCCCCGGCAGGTCGTTCCAGACCTCCCCTTCCCCCGGCGTGAGCGTCAGCGCCTCGATGTAGCACGGGATCGTCGTCCCGGCGTGCTTTGCAAGCGCGGCGAGGGAGTCGATGTGCGCGCCGGAGTCGAACGCGGCGATCCCAAAGCGCGAGACGCCCCGCCGCCACAGCTCCGCCGCCACGCGAAGTCCGTCCCAGCCCCAGGGATTCGTGTCATGGTGGCCGTGCAGGTTGATGAGATGCGCCTGCGCCGCCCCTTCCCGCTCCTTCCGCGAGGGGACCCACTCTTCATAAGGCACGCCGATGAGTCGGTCCTGCAAATTCTGAGTGTCCGGCATAAAGAGATTCCTGTCTGTCGATCTTTAATAGCCTTCGCGACGGGGCTTCACCACCGTCACCCCGTCGGATTCGATGAGGGGCCGGTTGTAGATGTACGGCGGCTCCAGCACGGCGCGCTGGGCATCCGTCAGCTCCTCCACCCACTCCGGGAACTCCGAGCGGTACACGCCCCCGGCGAAATGAAGATACTTCGGGGAGTAGCGGTAGAGCAGCGAGCGCCGCTCGTGGCCCGCCTTCCAGGGGAGTGTCCCGTGGATCGTCGCCTCGTTGAAGATGAGGAGGTCGCCCTTTTTGCACGGCACGTTGTAGACGAGGTCCCGGTCCGATTCCCACTCGCGGATCTCTTTGGGCATGGGGAAGTTCGCCTTGTGGCTGCCGGGGATGCAGCAGAATCCCCCGTCGCCCTCGTTCACGTCGGCGAGCTGGAACTGGAGGACAATCATCCCGCAGCGGATCTGCCCGTTGGTGTAGATGTAGTACTGCGACCCATCGAAATGCACCTTCCCCGGCCCGTGCAGGACCAGCCCCTCCGCTCCCGCCGTCGAGAAGAGCGCGAACGGCGCGTGGTCCATCCGCCAGCCCCGCCCGTGGATCGTGTTGAGGTACGGAATCGCCTTCGGGTGGGCGAGGAGGTCGCGGAACGGCTCGCACCAGGGGCGGTCCCACGTCAGCATCCCGCTGAACATGCCCCGCTTCATCTCCCCTTTCAGGGTGCTGGACTCCCCGGTGTGCGAGTTCCCGTCCTCTCCCATCTTGTCCCGGTTCGCGTCGAAGGCGGCGTTCAGCCGGTCCACCTCCTCCGGCGCGAGGAAGTCGCGCACCACCAGGAACCCCTGCACGTCGAACAGGAACTTCTCTCTTTCGGTCATGGGATCGCTCCTCCCCGTCTCTCGGCTCACTGCCGTCTGCTCTTGAAATCTCCTTTTCCCCATTCCGACGGGCCTTACTCCTTCAACTCCTTCAGGAACTCCCGGACGAGCGCGTTGAACGCCTCCGGCTGCTCCATGTTCGCGAGGTGGCCCGCCTGGGGGATCACCTCGCACCGGGCCTGCGGGAGCGCGGTGAGCATCTTCTCCGCTTCCGCCGGACGAGTCAGCTCGTCCTCTTTTCCCACGATCACCAGCGCCGGTACGTCGATCTCCGGGAGCAGCGGGGTGGAGTCGGGGCGCTGCGCCATCGCCCGCTGCGCCCCGGCGATCCCGGCCCCGCTGTTCGCGCGGATCATCGCCTTCACGTCATCAACGAGCTCGGGACGCTCCTCGCGCGTCGTGCGGCCCAGCAATTTTTCCGGCATGACTTCGGCGATGGGGCCGGACCCCTCCCGCTCCGCCTTTTCGGCCATGGCGATCCGATTGCTCCGCGCCTCCTCGGTGTCGTCACCGGCCTTCGTGTCGGCGAGGATGACGCCCCGGACACGGTCCTTCGCCTGTCGGAGAAACGCGAACGAGAGGTATCCGCCCATTGAAAGGCCGCACAGGATGACTTGATCGACGTTCAGGCGGTTCAGCAGCGCGACCATGTCCGTCGCCATATCGTCCAGCGTGTAAGGATCCGACGGGGCCTCGGTTTCCCCGAACCCCCTCAGGTCCGGCACGATGAGCCGCGCTTCCCCGCTCAGTCCCTCGATCTGGGGGCGCCACATCGCCCCGGAGAGGGGAAAGGCATGGAGCAGGAGCAGCGCAGGCCCCGATCCTTCATCCCGGTAGTGGAGCGTGATTCCGTTCGCTTCCGCCTTCATTCCCTCCCCCCTTCCCCGTACATCTCTCTACATTTCGGATTCCATTAGAAGATAGCACACTCCGGGGCCGAACCGGGGGACCGGGAAACCGGGCAAGCCGCTGGGACTGCCGGAGTGCGGGACGGGGAATTGCCGCCCGTGGGACGGAGGGGCTAATATGATAGAGGAAGAGTGAAGAATCTATGACCCGGATTTCCTCCCACTCACCCTTGATGACCGTTGCCGCGCCCAAAGGCGGCCTGTCCCCCTCAGGAGAAACGTTGCCTGCCATCAGCACCGTACGCTTAAACAGCTCCATCCTCGAGCGAGTCGTTCATTACAACCTGATCCTCCCGGATGCGCGGGAGGTCGGCTCGGGACCCTACGCCGTCCTGTATCTCCTTCACCCTTACGGCGGCGACCATGCCGACTGGATCATGAAGACCCGCCTGGAGGATTACGTCACCTCATTGCCGCTTGTGGTCGTCCTTCCCTCTCTCGGTAACAGCATGGGCTGCGACATGGCGCATGGCGAGCCGTACGAGCGGTTCTTCGCGGATGAGCTGATGGCCCATGTGGAGTCGGGCGGGAGCGTGAAGCACGGCCCGGAGAACACGGCCATCGCGGGGGCGGGGGCGGGCGGCTACGCCGCGCTGCGCCTGGCGATGGCTTACCCCTACTGGTTCGGGGCGGTGGCGTCCCATTCGGGGGAGGTCTACGCGCCTGTAGAAGAGCGGATCCGCAGCCTCCCCGGCGGCAGCGAGCGCGCGATGCGCTACCGGCAGGTCTTCGGCGGCAGCACGGTGGTGGACGCCGCCGCGTACTCCA
>JAHWJO010000101.1 GCA_019348365.1 Armatimonadota bacterium
GCAGAGTAATCCGCCAGCCGAGTCTGAATCTGTTTGCACGTCATGAGAAGGGTCCTCCCGGAGCGGCGCCAGATGTTTCTTCAGCCGTTGCCGGGCACGAAAGAGTTTCGATTTAATATTGGCATTGGAGAGACGAGTGATCCCTTCAATTTCTTCATAGGTATGGCCCTGAAGGTGGTAGAGGGTCACCAGAAGGCGGTCCTCCGGACTCAGCCGTCCCAGGGCGACATGGAGCTGCTCCGCCGCTTCGTTCCGAAGGTAGGTCTCTTCGGGCTGAGAATCGGACGTTGCAGGCAGGTTCGCGGTCTCCTGGCCCTCGGGAAGGTCCTCCAGCAATGTGAAGGATCGGGATCGGCGGGACCGGAGGCGATCCACCGCGAGATTGGAGGCCATCTGATAGATCCATGTGGTGACGCGGCTGCGCCCGCCAAACCGGTGACAGTTTCGCCACACTTTGAGGAAGACCTCGGGCACGAGCTCTTCGGCATCCTCGTGGCTGCCCAGCATCCGGTAGGCCAGGTTGTAGATCATGCGATGATGATGCTCCCAGAGTTCCCGCAGAGCCGCCTGGCTGCCCTCCTGGCAGGCCTGAAGCAGTTCCCGGTCTCTCGTTTCGGCAGCATCGCGTTCCGACGATGTCATAAGTCGCACACTCCTGTACAGGTTCATATTGTATGACGGCGAAGATGAAATCCGGTTGCATCCGCATGTAAACGGAGCGGCACAGGGAACCCTCCTTCGCCTTCTGCGGGCTTGCACCTCGTCGAGCGCGCACTCCGGATGGCGCAAACGACCGATGACCGCTTCTTCCGGAGTTAAGCTCACAGGATGATGTATAGGACTTACGCATCCCCTCGGAAGAGTCTTTCATTCCGGGCGTAGCGAAGAATCTGCGTTTCATTCCTGGCGTACACGCAGTTCCGTTGCTACGCTCAGAATGACAGATGCGATAGGTTTTGCGTAAGTCCTGATGCATAAGAAGTTATGTTCTTCCAGGGTTTTCGGGCATCTATTGCATGCGGAGGAAGACACTGAAGAACGGACCCACCACCGTCCGATAATTATTTGACTACAGATGTCATCATCCCTACAATAAAACTACGTTCGTCGTACTTCGAGCGCCGTGTGTCGTCCCGCCGTGTGCCCCCCAAGGGAGCGTGGAATGAAAGATAAGCCGCCGTTAGGAGCACAGGAGCTCGAAGTCCTCCGGTTCGTGGCCGATCACGCTCCGGCGACCGTCCGTCTCGTGACGGAGCAGTTCGGCGAAGCGCGCGGCCTGGCCCGCACGACGATCCAGACGATGATGGAGCGCCTGCGGAAGAAGGGATACCTGATCCGCACCAAGGCCGATGAAGGCACGTATCAGTACTCCCCCAGCCTGGCGCAGACCGACCTGCTGTTGAGCCTCGTACAGAATTTCGTTGAGAAGACACTGGGCGGCTCCATCTCGCCGTTTCTCGCTTATCTCTCCGAATCGCCCGACCTCACTCCCGAAGAGATCGAAGAACTCCGCCGACTGCTGGAATTGCTGAAGCCCCGGCCCGAACGGGGAGGGAGGGGAGCCCTGAATCCGCCCCCGAGGAGACTGCCTGGCTTCCCCCCGGATCGAAAGCCGTAATTCGATTCGATGGGTGGCGGATCAAGCTTCGGCCCCACGGGAGGAAGGGGAATTGAACCGGAACATGGGGGAGCGCGCAGAGGACGCATTCCGGTAACATGCTCCATTACGCCGGGGTAGCATGTATGGGATTCGGCATCGCAGGGAAAGAATAGGGGCGGAAAAGAAACCGCCGAAAGGGAGATCCCATGTCCGCCATTGAAGAATCCGTCCTCGTCCTCTCCGACACGCAGCGCGCTTACGAAATGCTCACCGACTTCGAGCACTATCCGGAATTCATGCCCGGCGTCGAGGAGGTCCGCCGTACGGGCGAAACGCTAATGCACTGGACCGCCGATCGGGACGGCCAGCGTAAAGAATGGGACACGCAGGTGATCCAGATGGACCCGGAGGAGCGCATCGCGTTCCAAGGCCTCGACGGCGACCCTCCCGTGCGCTGTACGCTCACCTTCCACCCGGAGGGCCAGGGGACCCGGATCACCCTCCTGCTGGAAAACGACCCGGGAGACGAGAACGAAGTCCGCGACCATGTACGGGAGACCTTACAGAATTTGAAGGCGATCATGGACCAGGGGCCCCCCCATCGCTGGCCTGCCGCCGCGTCCTCCCATGAAACGCATTCGTCCTGAAGCCCCCGTTTCGTCACAATAGATTTGCGTAGGTTCATGGCCGACCGTCAGGGTCGGCCTTCCTTTTCTCCTCGACTCGCGGCTGCGGCATCTCACTCCCTCGATGCTTGCGGCCCTCCTCTCATCTCTCGGAGGACTCATGGCGCGCCCTACGGCGGTCCACTTCGGCGCGGGCAGCATCGGCCGGGGCTTCCTCGGGCAGCTCCTCTGCGACGCCGGATACGAAGTCGTGTTCGTGGACGTTCAGCCGGACCTGATCGCCGCGCTCAACGAACGGCGGCGCTACCCGCTCCGGTTCGTCTCGGCGGAGGAGCAGCGTACCGTGGAGGTCGGCCCGGTTCGGGCGGTGGACGGGCGCGATTCGGAGGCCGTCGCCGGTGAAGTGGCGCGCGCGGGGTGTCTCTCGACGGCGGTGGGCGCGGGGGCGCTCCCCCACATCGCGGGACCGCTGGCGGACGGGCTCGCCCGCCGGTCCGACCCCGTCACCCTCCTCATCTGCGAGAACCTGCCGGACCCGGCGGGGACTTTCCGCGATCTGCTGTCCGCGCGGGGCGGGCGAAACCTCGAAGGTGCGTTCGGGAAGCGGATCGGACTTGCGCCGTGCGTCGTCAGCCGGATGGTGCCCGTTCCCGATCCGACCCTCCTCCGCGATCCGCTGGAGGTCATCGCCGAGCCGTACGCCCGCCTCCCCGTGGACGCCGCCGGAATCGTCGGCCCTCCCCCGCCGATCCCCGGACTGGAGCCGAAAGAGAATTTTCCTGCCTACGTGCGGCTGAAGCTGTACGTCCACAACGCGGGACACGCGGCGGCGGCCTATCACGCCTTCCCGCGCGGCTGTACCTACATCCACGAGGCGATGGAAGACCCGTACATCGCCAGCGAGGTGGACGGAGTGATGCGCGAGGGCTGCGCCGCGCTTCATTGCGCCGAGGGTCTGGACGAAGCCTATCTCACCGGCTACCGGGAAGACCTCCTTCATCGGTTCCGCAACCCGCACCTGGGGGACACCGTCGCGCGGGTGGCCCGCGACCCGGCGCGGAAGCTGGCCCCGGAAGACCGTCTGATTGGCGCGGCAAAAACGGCCCTGGCGCACGGCATCCCGCCCGAACACCTCGCTCGCGCCCTCGCGGCGGCGCTCCGCTTCCATCCGGAGGGAGACCCCTCCGCCTCACGCATCCAAAAGCTTCTGGAGGAAGGGGGACCGCTCCGAGTCCTCCGGGAGACCGGCGGCCTTCCCGAAGATCACCCCCTCACGCGAATGGTCCTTCGCGCCTGCGAGGAGGAAACGCGTGGAGAATGACGGAATACGCCGTGTAGGAGATTTTGTCGGAGTTGCCCGCGAATTTATTCGCCGGGCCAAACCGGGCCAAAGTAGAACATTCCTCCCAAGTGAATCACCCCAAGGAGACGATTCCATGTCCACCTTCATCCCCTGTATCAACTCGATCACGCTCAAGCAAGCCTCCCTGGAGGAGAAGATTCGCCTGTCGGCGCAGAACGGGTACAAAGCCATCGAGCTCTGGAACGACGAGCTCACTCAATATGTGGAAGGCGGGGGCAGCCTCGACGATGTGATGAATCGGGTCCACGACGCGGACCTTCACGTCCCGAATATCATCGCCGTGCATGGCTGGATCAACGCGACGGGCGCGGACCGGGATAAAGCGTTCGAGGAAGTGGAGCGGCGCATGGACCAGGCCGCGAAGGTCGGCTCCCCGTTCATCACCGCCAGCCCCTCGAAGGACGAGATCGACGTGGACCTCGCGGCGGAGAACTACCGCGCGCTCCTTGACCTCGGCGAGCAGCACGGAGTCCGGCCCGCCCTCGAATACCTCGGATTCGTGAAGGGCCTCAAGGACATCAAGACGGCGGCGGAGATCATCGAAAAGGCCGACCACCCCGACAGCACCATCGTCCACGACTTCTTCCACATGTACAACGGCGGCTCGTCCGTCGAAGACCTGCGGCTCATCCCCGCCGACAAGATCGCGATGGTGCATCTGGACGACGCGCCGGACACCAAAGCCATCGGGGAGTATAAGGATGCCGACCGTGTCTGGCCCGGCGACGGCACGATCCAGCTCCGCCAGATGTGCGACGTGCTGAAGGAGATCGGCTACACCGGCTACGTCTCACTGGAGCTGTTCAACCCCGAGTACTGGGAGATGGACGCGGAGGAAGCCGCCCGCGTGGGCGCGGAGAAATCGCGGCCTTACTTCAGCGCCTGAAGAAACCTTAAAACCAATGGATGAGGAATCCATTGGTTTTACTCATCTTCGCTATTTCATGCTGTGGAGGGCCGAGCCGGGGCGGGGGTAATCCCGCGAGGCATCGTCGATCACGAGGACCCAGTCCGGACCGCCTTTCGGAGGCGTGAAGGTCTTCCGGCCCTCCCGCTGAAATTCTCCGATCTTGCGTGACGTGCCGTTGCGCGGGTCGTACCAGTACGCGTTGAGGGTCTCCCCGCTCAGCTTCTCCAGGTCCACGTCGACGGCTCGGCCTGTGGGGAGGTAGATCATGGCGTAGCTGCCGTCCTCGTCCCGCGTGGCCTGCGTGTGGTGGACTCCTTCGCCCACATCCGAGGCGATGAGGCTCTGGTCGGGGATGCGGGTGAGGAACGGTCGGGAGAGCAGCAAGTCCTTCGCGTGGCGCATCTGGCCGGAGCCGGGCAGGTGCATGGCCTCGTACCAAGGCCGGCGGCAGACGCTCAACGGCTCGCGGCCCGGCTGCCAGAACTGCCAGATCGGGTGGCAGCCGTAGGTGTGCCCGTGCGCCCCCGCGAACAGCGCCCAGTAGGCGGCTTTCCGGTTGTCGTACTCCTCCAGGTAGCCGTTCTCGATCTTGAACCCGGCGGGGTGGTCTTCGTAGCCCGGCTCGGCGTCCATGCAGGGCTTCACCGGCGTCCGCTCGTAATCGGACCGGATGCAGTTGAAGTTCTCCTGGTTGCGGCCATGGCCGGACTGCCACATGTTGAAATCGAGCCATTCCGCGTCGTGGAAGTTCTGCGCGGAGGTCTGCCCCCCCTGTGGGTGGAAGCTGATCAGGTGACGCCCGCCGTCGCCCGCGCGAAGCCCTTCCGCCATCGCGCCGAGGATCGCACGGTGCTCGTCCGTTTCCACCGCCCGGTCACCGCCGAGAATCCAGATCACCGGATTGTCGGCGTAACGGCGGCCCAGCCACTCGCCGAACGTCTGCGCGTTCTCCGGGGTGAACACCTCCGGACCTGCGCCCCACTTCTTGTTCCACTTGTCGCCCCAGGAGGGGAGCATTCCGATGACCAGGCCCAGCTCCTCCGCCCGGTTGACGATGTAGTCTACATGCTCGAAGTAGGCTTCGTTGGGCCGCGCGGGGTCGTCGTCCTCCAGAGGGGCGTGTCCGTAGGGGTTCGGATCGTGGAGCCCGTCCAGCTCCGCCAGAACCACGGCCTGGATGACGGTGAACCCTTTGGCCGCCCGGTCCTGAAGATAATGATCGGCTTCGTTCCGGTCGAGCCGGTGGAACAACTCCCAGGCGGTGTCGCCGAGGTAGAAGAACGGCGCGCCGTCCTCGTGGATGAGGAACCGCCGGTTGTCGCTCACGCGTAGACGTTTCACGATGTTCTGGGTCTCCTTTCTGGCTTCGGCTGTGCAATCTATAAAGTTGAAGGGTCGAAGAATCCTATGTCCTGGCCTTTTGTGGGGCAGTTTGTGATTTGCGCCCTCACCCCCGGCCAGCCTCCCTTGAGATCATGAGCAATTTCCCGGTCAGATGGCATTTGATCCTCCATAATCCACCTATTTTGCATCACAGGTCCAACCCATGCCTTCTCTATCTCTCACTCACGTCCTCAATACGCCGCGCGAGGGGTTCTCCGAGCCCCCGCCCGCCCTCGTCCTTCTCCACGGGCTGGGCAGCAACGAGCATGACCTGCTGGGCCTGGCGCCGTTTCTCGACCCACGGTTGTTCATCCTCAGTCTGCGCGCGCCGTTCGCCTTCGATGAGGCTTATGCAGGGGCATACGCCTGGTTCGGGATGGAGGTCTCCCCGATGGGCTGGGCTTACAACCCTATTGAGGCGGAGGAGAGCCGCCGGATTCTGGTGAGCTTCCTTGATGAGGCGACGGCGGCCTACGACCTGGACCCTCCCCGCATTTACCTGATGGGCTTCAGCCAGGGGGCGGCGATGGCCCTCGCGGTGGCGCTCACCGCGCCGAAACGGCTCTCCGGCGTGGTGGCGATGAGCGGCAGCCTCCTCCCGGAGACGCTGGAGAATCCGGCGGCCCCGGAAGATCTGGACGGCCTGCCGATCCTGATGACCCACGGCACGCACGACGAGGTCGTCCCCGTCGCGCTGGGGCGGATGAGCCGGGATCGGCTGCAAAGCTACCCCGTCCGGCTCGACTTCCGGGAGTATCCGATGGTCCACGAGGTCTCGGAAGCGAGCCTCCGGGATGTCAGCGGCTGGCTCGCCGAACGCCTGGAGGACTCGGGGGTAACCGACCGTAACGGGAGACCGCGATGACTTCTCCCCTGAACGAACCCGACCTCGTGCTCCGCCCCTACGATCCCGAACGTGATCGGGAGGCGGTCCGCCGCATCTGGCGCGAAGTGGGCTGGCTGGACAAGGAGGATCCTCCGGCAGATGAATACATCGAGTGTGGCCGCGCGCTCGTCGCCGAGCTGAACGGCGAGGCGGAATGCCTGGTGCTGTCCGCCCCCGGTACGGTCCGCTACCTGAACGACGATCTGCCGTTCGCCGCCGTGACGGGCGTCACCACGAGCCGGATCGCGCGGAAACTGGGACTCGCCCGCCGCCTCACCGCCCGGCTCCTGGCAATGGACGCGGCGGAGGGGGCGCAGGTGGCGGGGCTGGGAATGTTCGAGCAGGGGTTCTACAACCGGCTGGGGTTCGGCACCGGCGGCTACGAGATCTTCGTAAAATTCGACCCGGCGCGGCTCAACGTCCGGCGGGGATTTCGGGTCCCCCGGCGGCTGACCGTCGAGGACGCGGAGGCGATGCACGTGGCGCGGCTGTCCCGGCGGATCGGGCATGGCGGATGCAACCTGACCCCCACCGCCCTCACCCGCGCCGAGATGCGGGAGGAGAAGACCTTCGGGCTGGGCTATTTCGACGGGCCGGGCGGCGCGCTCTCCCACGCCTTCTGGGCGGAGCCGAAGGAGGTCGAGTCCGGCCCCTACGAGATCCTGTGGCTGACGTACCGCACCTATGATGAGTTCCTGGAGCTGATGGCGCTCTTGAAGAGCCTCGGCGATCAGGTGCGGTTGATAACTATGCGGGAGCCGCCGGGCATCCAGATGCAGGACCTTCTTGATCAGCCGTTCAAGCTTCAGCAGGTCACCCGCCGGTCACCGTTCGAGTGCGCGGCCCACGCGGAGGCGTACTGGCAGATGCGGATTCTGGATCTTCCAGGCTGCATAGCCCGCACCCCTCTTCCCGGCGCGGACCTCCGATTCAATCTGCGTCTACACGACCCCATTGAAACCTCTCTGGAGGAGTGGAAAGGCTGGCGCGGGGTGGCGGGGGAATACACTGTGTCGCTCGGCGCAGAATCGAGCGCGGAACGTGGTATGGACAACTCGCTGCCGACTTTGGAGGCATCGGTGGGGGCGTTCACCCGCATGTGGATCGGGGCGCGGCCCGCCACCGGGCTCTTCGTGACGGACGATCTCTCCGGCCCGGACGACCTTCTGTCATCGCTGGACGACGCCTTCCGGCTGCCCGACCCAAAACCCGACTGGGACTATTGAAATTGCGATTTGCGTGCGCCGATTTGCGTGTGATGCACCCTACCACTTCACTTCGAGGAGGAGGAGGAAATCGGGGTCGCCCGCGGCGTTCTTCGGAGGGGGCATGTATTCGCGGGTTCCTTGATTGCTGAACGGAGATCCTTCGACGGTTTTATAGCTCCCGTTCGTCGGGTCGAACCACCGGGCGGTGACGGGGCCGCTCATCCGGCTCAGGTCGAAGGTGATCGTCCGGGGAGTGGGGAGGTACGTCACGGCGAGTCTGCCGTCTTCCGACCGCGCTGTGACGGCGTAGTTGTTCGTCGCGAACTCCCCCCGGCCTCCGACGGCCAGCTCGTTCTTCTCGTCCGGGACGAGCGTGTGCCACAGGCGAGACGCGAAGAGATCATAGAAGTGCCGGAGGCTCTTCGCGCCGGGAAGCTGCATCTTCTCCCGCCAGTCGTTCGGGATATTCCAGTTGGGCGAGCCGTAGGCATGCCCCATCCCGCCGCTCAACATCGACCAATAAGCCTGCTTCCGCGCCTGGTGCGCCGATCCCCAGTCGCCGTGCTCTCCCTCATACGTCGATTCACCGAGGAAGAAGGGCCGGACCGGCTTCTTCCGGTACTCCTGATGGTTGACCTCATACACGTCCGGCTGGTTCTTGTTCCAGGCCTTGTTGAAGCCCCGGAAATAAGTGTAGGTCATCGTCACATCGATCCATTTCTCGTCCGGGGGCCAAACGTCCGTGGAGGAGTGGCTGGAGGCGGCATGATAGGTGATGAGATGATGGGGGGCTTTCTCCTTGATCCCCAGCGCCATCTGGCGGATCGCCTCCCGGTCTTCGTGGGGATCGTTGTCGCCGCCCATGATCCACATGATGTTATTGAAATTTTTGTATCGCTCCCCGAGGAATCGCCCGAACTCCCGGCTCTTCTCCGGGCCGTTCGCTTGCAGGGGTTTTCCGCGCCCGCCCCAGCCCTCGCCGCAGCAGCCCACCCACGCCGGGGCGAGAGCCATGAACAGCCCCAGCTTCTCGGCTTCTCGGAGAACCGCATCCACATGGCGGAAATAGGCCTCGTTGGGACGGGAGAAATCCCCCTCCGCGAGGAACGGGGCCTGCCTCTCCCGATTCTTCTCGCCCATGAATCCCGTCAGGATGACCTGTACCGTGGTGAACCCCTTCGCCTTCCGGTCCTTCAGGTATTCGACGGCCTCCTCCCGCGTGAGCTTGAGGAAGAGCTTCCAGGCGGTGTCAGCGTGGTAAAGGAACGGGCGGTTCTCCCGGTCCGCCAGGTACCGCCCGCTCGCGCTCGGCTTCAGCGGGAATCTCGTTCCGGCCTTCGGCGCGGCGTTCGAGGGGGTCTCCATGCTCGCGGCTCCACTCCTTTTCGATGACGTTCCAGCTGCTTGCCGCCCTCTGGACTTCGCGTTCGGATTCCAGCGGTACATCAGGATCTTGGCCTTCCAGTCCTCCTCCAGGAAGACGAGGTATTCGCCGTTGGGGCGCAGCCGCGCGCTCAGGCACTCCCGGATGTCCTGCAGGCCGATCTCCCCGATCTCCGGCGTCGGCTCCATCGCCCCCACCCGGCTCCCGTCGCTCGCGCGGAAGACCTCGATGTGCCCGGTGCTGAACCCCAGATCCTTACTCGCCCCGGTGTAGGGGACGAACAGGTACTCCCCGGCGGCATCAAACCCCATCGGCTCGCAGGAGGAGTGCCCCGACGACCCCTTCTCGTACGGCGCGACGATCTGCCAGGTCGGCTTCGGTTCTTTGGACCTCAGAAAGCCGTCGTAACGGGCGATGACCGGCCCCATCGGCTTCCAGTGCTGGTTCGCGTGCTCGGTGGTGGTCCCGCCCAGGTACAGCACGTCCGCTTTCGGATCGTAGCGGATGCGCTTCACCTGCCTGAAGGAGGAGGGGTGGGGGAAGGATTTCATCCCCGCGTAATCCCATGTGGGGTTCCCCTTCGCATTCAGCCCTTTGAGGGGGAACATCCGGATGCCTTCCGTCTCCGTCGCCTGCCAGACGTTGCCGTTCGTGTCCACCCACCAGCCCTGGAGGCCGGGAGCATCCTTCCCGCCGTTCGAGGCGTATTCCCCCGGATCGAACGCGCCGTTGCCGTTCGCGTCCCGCCAGATCCATTCGCCCTTCTCCGGCTGGTTCGGGGGCCACCCCTTGATGTTCAGGCGTTTCTTGGCGAACAGCCCGGCGGGGACCGCGATCTCCCCCTCCTTCTGCGAGTCGAATCGGTACACCTGGAGGTGCTCCGCGTTCATGTCGGTCACGAAGAGGAACGGCTTCCCCTCGATGCGCCGTACCCACGCTCCCGCGCTCCAGATGTGAAGGCGGGGGTCCTGCGGGTGCTTGAACCGGTGGATGGTGTAGCCCTTGTAGGTCCACTCCTGCCCGACGGGGCGGGAGTAGTCCATCCGGAACCGCTCCTCCTTGGTGTACACGTCCGACTCGGAGGCGGGGTCGATCTCGCCCATGTCCACGAACTCCAGGCCGAGCAGCCGCCAGTTCAGCTTCCCCGCCGGGGTGTAGCTCTCCAGCACGGTCCCGCCGCCGCCGCTGCTCCCGTCGCTCGCGACGTAGAGGTTGCCCTTCCGGTCCGCCCCGACTCCCATGGGGGCGTTGAACTTCAGGTCGCCGAACTCGCCGGGCCGTCCGGCGTAGATCCCGCCCTTCTTCCCGAACGTCCCGACGAGCTTCGTGCCGGCCAGAGGGTCGGAGTAGATCAAAATCTGCTGGTTGGGGCCGTTGTCCGCGACGAGGAGCCGCCCCTGCGGGTCGAAGGCGAGGGCGGTCGGCTCCGTGCCTTTCGGGAGGGAGAGGCGCCGCTCGCCCACTCTCCCCTGTGGCGCAAGCCCGAGGATCTGCGGGGGGGTCTTTTCGTCCCCCTTTTGGATGACCCAGAGAGTCCCCTTCCGGTCCATCGCCATTCGATTGGCGCGGGGGATACCCCAGCCGCCGGTCTCCTCCATCGTCTCCGCATTGTAGATCCGGATGCGGGCGGTATGGGGGTCGCTGACGTAGAGCCGGTCGTTCGTCGCCCAGAGTCCCTGGATCGGCGCGTTCGTCGATCCGTCCACTTCGTTCACGAGGAGGAATGCGGATTTCAGGGTGGCTGTGGCGCTCCCCGCGCCGCGTCCCTCCGCCGCGCCCCCGCCCTTGCCGCCGGGGAAAGGGGCGCCCTTTGTGATGTCCGACCGCAGCCGGCGCGACACACCGAACCACTCCCTGCCTTTCGGGGGCCAGGTGTCGGGGTTCCGCAGCCCGCCGCGCCGGCCCGGGCTCGACCGTGCGATCCGCCGCT
>JAHWJO010000102.1 GCA_019348365.1 Armatimonadota bacterium
CGATCTAGGACTTGCACAAAACGTATCGCCCTTTGTCATTCTGAGCGAAGCGAAGAATCTGCGTGTACGTTGGTGTACACTTGCGTAATCCCGGGTACGTCAGGGATGAAACGCAGATCCTTTGCTTCGCTCAGAATGACAGAAGTGAAGTTCAGAATGACAGATTCTTCCCAGTCTATGCGTAAGTCCCCTCATGAAATGATTCCGGACGAATGACGCGGGAGATAAGAATAGTTCAACGTGGACATAAAAAATCCTCTTGCGGTGGCGCAGAACGAAAGACGGCACTACCGTTGGACAACGAGAATCCCTGTCAGGTTTTCATGGCCCGAAGACAGGGAAACAACCTCTGTAGCGAATGTATCGAACTGAATGAGAAGAGATGCGCGAGCGATCCGACCCCTATCTTTCGGATCTTGTCCTACCCACAGGAAGGGGACCCCATGAAGGAAACGAACCGAAGAGAACCCGGCACGGCAGAGGAATTCTCCGGCGAACAGGGAGCCAGCGGCATTGTGGAAAAACGCGGCGCGCCGGGCGACCCCCATAAGGAGGAGACGAGTTCCGGAGGAGTCGGCAGCTTCCCCGGCCAGCCTCAAAACCCCGGCGGGTACATCCCGGACGGTCAGGTCCCCGTTCAGGGGTCCAACACAACCAACACATTTGAAGAGGAGCACACGGAAGGCTTCGACATCGCCCCGACGGGTTCCGGCGACCTGGAAGAGAAAGTGTAAAGCTCATCCGTCCCTTTCATTGACGGTCACTCCCCGCCCGGAACCGAATCTGAAGAACGCGCGGGAATATCACTCTTCGCCATCGAATCCCATCCTATCCACAATGATCGAAATACGAATCCGGTGATCGGTGGCCGGGGGTCGGTGATCGGTGAAGGCTTCGGCAAAACGGAAATGGATCCACAGGCCCGAAGACTCTACCGATCACCGATCACCGCCCACCGACAACCGCCCACCGACGGACGGAAGGGAGGAGCATGGCAGAGGAAACGAAAGCGTTGCCCGTTCTGGGGTTCATCGGGCTGGGGGACATGGGCGGGAGGATGGTGAAGAACCTCCTCCGCGAAGGCTACGCCGTCATCGGCTACGACCTCAACCCGGAGCGGTTGCGCGCTGCCGTGGAGCACGGGACGCAAGCGGCGGAAAACGCCGCCGAGGTCGTGCAGAAGAGCGAGATCGTCATGACGAGCGTCCCTTCCTCCGAAGCGTTCGTCGAGACCGCCGAGCGGGCGCTGCTCCCCCAAGCCCGCGAAGGGCAGATCTTCATCGAATTGGGCACGACGGTCCCGCTGGAAATCCGGCGGCTGGCCCCGGAGTTTCAGCGTTGCGGCGCGCACCTCCTCGACGTGCCCGTGAGCGGCTGGATCACGGGGGCGGAGAGCGGGACCCTCTCCATGTGGGCGGGCGGAGAGGAGGAGGTCTTCCGCCGCTGTCTCCCGATCCTCGAAGTACTGGGGGAGCCGGAGCGGATCGTTTACTGCGGCCCCAGCGGGTCCGGGCAGGTCATCAAGGGAGTCCACCAGCTCAAGTCCGGACTCGTGAACGCGGCGTACCTGGAGGCGGCGTCGCTCGCGGTGAACTGCGGCCTCGACATCGAGCTCGTCCGGAAGATCTTCGGCAGGCCCGGCGACCCGATGGCCGGTCCCATCGAACGGATGGCGGCCGGGAAGGGGAACGAGATCGGCGTCAAGTTCCGCGAGCTGCCCTATTACATGCGGGAAGCCGACGCGCAGGACTTTCCGCTGCCCCTCACCCACACCCTCTATGAATTCTGCGACAAAGGAGAGCGCGTCGTCATCGATGACAACCGCCCCGCCCCCTCCTTCTGGCACGAGCTGACCCGATCTTCAGATTGAGATTTACCAAGAGTCAGAAAACCTCTTTGCTTCGGTAGTGGATCAGGACGGCAGGATGTTTTCGGTGGGCGGAAGGGGGTGGACCTCTCCCCCAGCCCCTCCCCGCGTCGGGGAGGGGAGCCGAATCCCTTCACGGATCGGTTCCTCTCTCATTGAACCCTCTTCCCACTTTGAACCACCACTTACTCTTCTTCAATCAATCATGAGATAGATATGTCATCCAGGAAGAAAAGGAAGCCGGATTTTGAAGGGATTGCAGAGAAGATCCGGCGAGAACTCGTCGATCAATCGCTGCCGTCCCTCGCGCTCGCCGTGTCGCGGGACGGGGAATTCCTCAGAGAAGAGGCGTGGGGCTGGGCGAACCGGGAGCAGCGCATCCCCGCCACTCCACACACGATGTATTCGTTGGCCTCCATCTCCAAGCCGATCACCGCGACGGCCCTGATGATTCTCGTCGAGCGGGGGCAGATCGATCTGGATGTCCCCCTCAATGAATACCTGGGGGACACGAAGCTGAAGGCGTGGGTCGGGGATGCGGCGGATGCGACGGTGCGTCGGGTCGCGAGCCACACGTCGGGGCTGCACCTCCACTACCAGTTCTTCTATGAGGATGAGCCGCACCGCCGACCGCCCATGGACGAGACGATCCGGCGCTACGGCCACCTCGTCGCCCCGCCGGGGGAGCGGCACTATTACTCCAACTTCGGTTACGGCCTCCTCGATCACCTCATCGCCCGCATCTCCGGCCAGAGCTACGCGGAGTTCCTGCGCCGGGAGGTCTTCCTGCCGCTGGGGATGACGCGCGCTTCGGTGGACCTTGCGCCGGGGCTGGAGGCGTACGCCGCCGAACGCTACGGCTCGGATGGGCTGGCGTACCCCTTCTACGATTTCGACCACCCCGGCGGATCGGCGGTGTATTGCAGCGCCCATGACCTCGTGCGGTTCGGCCTCCTTCACCTAGACACACATCTCCCGGATCAGAAAGCGATCCTCTCCGAGGAGTCGATCCGGGAGATGCAGACCCCCGTTCAACTGAATGACAGCTCCTCCTGCGGCTACGGCATCGGCTGGCGGGTCGAAGAGGACGACAACGGCTACCGGAGCGTGAGCCACGGCGGCGGCATGGGCGGTGTGAACACAATCCTGAAGCTGATCCCAACGGAGGAAATCGCCGTTGCCGTGCTGTGCAACGCGGGGACGAGCCTCCCTTTCCAGATTGCGGATGATCTCATCGGGGAGATGCTGCCCGATTTTGCGAAGGAGCGGAACAAACGCGAGAAAGAGCGAGAGACAGAGCGAGACGAGAACTCCCCGACGGTCAAGCCCTCCTTCGAGCCCCCGCCCGACCTCCTCGACGAGTGGAAGGGGAGCATCCACACCGGAAACGGCGATCTCCCGTTCACCCTCCGGATCAAAGAGGACGGGGACGTTCACGCGCAGATCGAATCCAATGGGCAGTTGAAGGCGCTCGTCAACAACGTCCGGTTCAAAGACGGCCTTTTCACCGGCGTGATGGTCGGCGACCTGGGCACGGAGGACACGAACCGCCGACCCTACAAAATCCGCCTGGAGTTGAAGCGGCGGGGAGACCGCCTGAACGGTGCGGCCATCGCCGTCTCCGAGAGCTATTCGGAGGCCGCGCCGGGGAAACGCTGCGGCAACGCCCTCAGCCACTGGACCGAAGTGAAGAAAGTCGATGAGCCATGAGTCGGGGAGTCGCCCTCACCCCTACTCCCCAAAAACTCTGCCATCTTTCCGCCGTCCCCGCCGTCTAAGTCGGTGAAGTGGGGCGAGGATCCCATGCATTCCCTTCTCAGCCCTTCGGGTTGGAGATCCGACAGCCGTTCCCCTACGACCTCCCTTTACGATCCCCGATTTCGGAGGCGTTACGCATGCTGCGTTCCGTTCCGGACGAGCAGTTGGTGAAGCGGTGTCTTGCCGGCGATGGTCGGGCCGCCGAAGCGCTCTTCTCGCGCCATCAGGATTACGTCTACCGCCTCTGTTACGGCATGCTCGGCCATCCGCAGGATGCCGAAGATGCCGCGCAGGAGGCGTTCGTTCGGGCGCTCTCCCGGCTGGAGAGCTTCCGGGGCGGTTCGGCGTTCCGCACCTGGTTGCATCGCGTGACGGTGACGACCTGCCTGGATCTCCTCCGGCGGAAGAAGAACGTGGTCCCGCTGGACGATACGCCGGAGATGGAAGCGCCGCGATCCTCCTCCCACAGCATGCGCCTGGAAGTGGAGGAAGCGCTGGAGCATCTCGACCCCGACGAACGGGCTGCGCTCGTCCTTCGTGAAGTGGAAGGGCTGTCGTATCAGGAGATGGCCGAGCTCCTCGACTGCACCGTCGAAGCCGTGCGGAGCCGACTCTACCGGGCGCGGCAGCATTTCCGCCGGGTGTACGAACCCGTTTCCTCCGCATCCGGCAGGCAGCGATGAGCCGGGAACGTAAAAGAAAACCCCAATGCAGTTTAAACGTCAGAACATGATAACAGGACGATCCGGATCGCGCGGCAGGTCCTTAACGATACAAGGAGGTGTGCATGAGAACGCATCCGAGTGAAGAAGCGATCTCCGCCTGGCTCGACGGGGAAGCCGCCCCGGACGAGGCGGAGTTCCTGCGCCGTCACCTTGCCGATTGCGAGTCATGCCAGGAACAGATGGATGCGCTCGCCGGGGTGCGGGTGGCCCTCTCTTCCTTCCGCAACGTCACGGCGCCCGCGTCCTTCCAGGGGCGCCTGCGCGCGGAGTGGGAAGGACGTTGGGGCCGCCTCAACTCGCGCCGCCCGGTCGGGTCGTTCGTCCTCCCCTGGGTTCCGGCGGTCGCCGCCGCGATGACTCTGGGGGCGCTGACCCCACAATTCCGCCACATGTGGAGCCATGCGCCGGTCGCCCCCTCTCCCGTGGAAGAATCTCCACGAGTCGCTCGATCCACCCTTCCAGGGACGCTCCCTCAAGGTTCGCTTAAAGAGGGGACGCGCAAAACGAACTCGATCATGACAGGGAAGGAAGCCGGGAAATCGCCGCGCAAGTCGCCGTCTCCGGTGAAGAGGGAGGCCCAAAGAGATGCCCCTTCCGCTCCGAAGAACAACGTGAAGCGGGCCGCACCGCGCCCGAATAGGGTCCTGCTGGCGTCCGCCTCATCCTCCCCTATTACCCCTTCCTCCTCGCCTCGGATCTCAGTTCGGCAAAAAGAGCGCTCCGGTTCACAGGAGGACGGGATTCATCGGCGCAGACGGCCCGATCATGAGCCGCAAAGAGATCGGACGATCTCCGCCCAGGGTGCGGCTTCGACACCGGAACGTAAACTGGAAATGGTCACGAGGCAACGCACCCTGACCGAAGCTGTACAGGTGGCGCGCGCCGTTCCCGTCCTGGAGATCCTGGTGGAAAAAACACCGGAGGATGCTTCACTCCGGCAGCCCCTCCAGACCTCCTGCACCTGGGAAGCGCAGAACGTGGAAACCGGCGTAATCCGGAGCGGCTCCGTCACCCGCAATTACAACACCGTGGGACAACTGGAATCCGTGGAGGTCCAGCTCGCCGCCACCGATCTCATGAATCCGGAACGCCGCAACCCATCCACCCCCGATACGAAACCATCGATTGAGGAGTCCCATGAGTCCGAATCGCCCGATCACAGCTCTCTTGGCCTTCGCAGCCTGTATGCCGGCATCCTGCGGGACGGCGCAAACCGCCTCCCCGCCATCTGAGCCTCCATCGGCCTCCCCGAAAGCGGTGCCCGTGCCGGCCTCCCCTCCCGCCCCGGCATCGGCATTGATCTTTCGGGAGCCCATCCCGAGGGTGACGATGAAGTTGACGAACAGATCCCTTCTCGATGCGCTGCGAATAATGACCGGGGATGAGGGACTCGTCATCCGTAATGATCAGCCCCTGAGGGGCAAAACCACCACGGTGGACGTCAAGGATGCGCCGATAGACCATGTGCTCGATCAAATATTGATCCCCCACCAAATCCCCTGGTATCGCGCGGAGGATGGGGCGTACGTCATCAACGATCCCCAGCGGAGATACCGCCCTCGTGCCTCTGCTACCGCCCTTCGACCGAGCGGCGCGACTCCTTATCCTTCCCTGGGCGCACTCGGCAGCCGGAAAGTGACGGTACACCGGGATAACGTTGAAGCAATGGACGCGCTCGGCGAAATGCTCCAGTCCGCCGACGCCAGCTACGTGATCGGAGGAGAGCCGGGGAGGGGGCGCAGGGTCAGCGTGCACTTCAACGACACCCCCCTGGAGGACGCTCTGGCCGCCGTCTCGGAGGCCGCCGGACTCCGGTATCACCTGCGCGGGAACGTGATCGTCTTCTCTTCGGCGATGTTGAATCCGTACTATTCCACTCTGCCCGCCACTCCCTCGACAGGGAACTACCGGATTTCAACGACGAACCCGGACTCCCGGATTCGCTTCCCCGGCCCCCACGCCAACGGGACGGTTCTGTTTTACGAATCGAAATTGAGAGAAAGCGCCGGAGACGAAAAGCGGGCGCGGCTCTACCTTCAGAACATGACCGTTCAGGACCTGTTGGGCCGCCTCGACCCCGCTCCCATCGCTTTAACGGCTCCCGATACCTGGGCGACTCTTGAATTCGTGGGGAAAGAGCCTCAACCTGTGCTCAAGCTCGAAGGGCCGGTACGGGGGCGTTCGCTCGACGTGAGGGGAAAGCCGGAATCCGTCGATCAGTTCATCCGGGCGGCGGGTGCCCTCGATCTGAAGAGCAGTTCGCCCGGCGCCCCCCGCAGACCCGCCGGAAAGACTCCGACCCAGAGAAGGAGCGTCCGATGAGACCCACAGGAATTGCATCCACCGCCGGTATGATCGTGGGCTTGAGCGCCCTTGCCTCCGCCGGATTCTCAAAGGAGATCATCACACGGATTCGCCCGGCGATCCCCTCCACGGAAGCCACTCCACGCCTTGCTCTCCCGCTTGTTGCAGCTCCCCGGCCCGACCTGGGAGAGATCGGGCGGCGGCGAGTTTCTCTCAACATCACTCAGGAGGACGGCGAGCGGGCGCTGAATCGCCTGCTGCGGGATGCCGGACTGGATTACGTCATTCAGGGCGACCTTCCCAAAGGAGCAAAGATCACCGCTCGCCTCACCGATACCACGCTACAGGAAGCGTTGAACGCCGTGGCGGATGTGCTGAACCTGGATTACCGGCTGCGGGGGAAGGTCCTTGTCCTCACGCCCCGGCGTATCGTCTCCGCCCCGTTCGCACCGCATCGCGCCCTCCCTCCGTCGGCCCTCCCAACACCAAGGGTCATCCCGAGGCACCCTCAACCGGGGGTTCCGGCGTATCCCTTCCGTCCCAACGAACGCGATATCTGGAACGGCGAGGAGTGGCGGCGGCGGTCGGAAATGGATTCGATGCCGATAATTCCCAGGGAGATCCGCCCGGACGGCACCCTCGTCCCACGATCCCTCCCGGAAGGGGGTACGATCATCGCCCCCGGCCCGGACGGCATGCCCCGAATCTACACGCGTCCGCCAGGGAGGGAAGCTATTCCTATGCCGCCGGGAGTCCAACTAGCGCCCCCCGTATACAGCATCCCTCGCCGGGAGGTACGTCCTCCGCGTGGGATGCCTGATTCCCGGCAGGAGCTTCTGGAACAAATGAAGGAGGCGCCGCAACTTCCGGCGGGGACCCGGCGCGAAACCGTGCGGTTGAAGCAGATCACCGTGGGAGAGCTGTTCCGGCAGATGGGCCTCTATCCGTTCCCCCATTACGAGCCCGATGACCTGTTCCGCTGGAACCGAACGTATTCGCACACGCCGTACCGGATCTTTCCTTCCGGACTCGAGCGGATTGAGGGGCGCGCCGGATCGAGGGAGATCATCCTCTACGGTCGTCCGGAAGCGATCCGGAAGATGCGGGGACGGCTTCAGGGGTTCGATACGCCTGCCTCCTCACCGTCTCCCGCTTCCTCTCTCCCTCCCCATGCGTATCGCCAGGAGACGTGGCGGCTGAACCGCCTGACCGCCGGGGAGATGCTGACTCGACTCCGCCTGCCCGAAGAACGGCGCGAATCGCGTGGGGACGAACTCCGCTGGCACGTTTTGCTCGGAGCGGGCGGCTGGGACCCCGATCCGGGGCTGGTCCGGGTACAGGCCCTGAGAGATGGGCGATCCCTCCGGGTCGAGGGTCGCGCCGACCACCTCGACCGGTACGCGGAGGATCTGCGCAGGCACGATCCCCTCACCCGAACCGAAAGCACGGTCCTCTCTGCCACGCCGAGGGTTCCCGACCGACGCGAGACCTGGACCCTTCAGCATCTGACGGTGGGGCAATTGCTGAATTCGCTCCGTCTCTCTCCGGAGAATTGGGAGCGCGAAGGAAACCGGGTGCGGTGGCGGATGGTGATGGGGATGAATCGCTTCGAGCCGGACCCCGGTCTTGTCCACGCCGAAGGCGAGCGGGAGAGTCGGACCCTTCACGTTCAGGGCCGACCGGACCTGCTCCGGGAGTTCCGGGAACGGGTGGACCGGATGGACGCCGCTCCGCGAGTTTCTTCCGGTACGGCCCGGACGAAAACGACGATTCAGCTCCGACACCTGACCGTCCGGGAACTCTTCGACCGTATCGGGATTCCCGTTCTGAATGCGGAAAAGGACCGGATGCTTTCCTGGGGGCTGCACTCCTCCACCCTCCCCCGCCTGATCCGGGACGATCCTCTACTTCTTACGGGACTTTACAGCATCCGGGGCGTATCCGGCAGCCGGACACTGGAGTTGGAGGGCGAACCCCGGGCTGTGGAGCGACTGGCCGGGATCGTAAGTCGCTTCGAGCGGGTGGAAGAACTGCGCTCAAGGTGATAAAGGAGAATACGAGTTGTATGGTTAGACGAGAGATTATCGAGGAGAATTCCATGTATTTCCAACGGACCATAATGGGTATGGCGGTGACGCTCCTGGCGGGAGCTGCAAGCGTCGCTGTCCACGCTCAATCCGTGGATAGCCGCGCTGATCTGTCCCGACCCGGTAACGGGCGCCCCGCGCCTCACGCGAAAATGAAGCCCGGCGGCAGCCCCCCATCGGAATCCAAGTCCCATGGCTACAGCTTTGGGAGTCTCCAAATTCAATTGAACGGCTCTTATTCCGTCGCGCAGAACAGCTCGTCCATCAAGTGGAAAAAGCCGACCAACGTGCAACAACTCGCCACTCCAGCGGCGGAGGTGAATGCAACCGTACGACGGCTGGGAGCCGTCGGACAGCAGAAGATTTCGCTGGAGACCGACCGCACCGAGCCCTGGGATGCCATCCTCAACCTGCTGCGAAGCTCCGGGGTCAACTACGTCATCGGTGGGGAGGCGCTGGGCGGGCGGAAGATCACCGCCCGCTTCCGCGACGTTCCTCTCGAAGAGGCGCTGGATGCGCTGGCGGATGCCGCCGGGCTGAACTACAAATTGCAGCGGGGGATCATCATCCTGACCGCATCGGAGCCGATGGCGCTCTACAGTCTGCGTACCTCCACCGCTCCTGCCGCAACAGGAGGGATGATACCGCCTGCGTTACCCCCCACCTCCGTGGAAGCATTTCCCGTCCGTCCCGCGCCGGGGGAAACCCCGTTCGGGGTGCTGGAGGTTCCGGCTGTCGATCCGGGCAGTACGGCTCCTGGCATCCCCGGCCTTTCAGCGGCGCCCGCGATCCTTCCCGGCAACTTCAGCCCCACCGACGCCGTTCAGACTGCTTCCATCCAACTCCGGAATCGCCCGGTGAAAGAGTTGGTGGATCTCATCCCGCAGATCGTGACGCCCACAAGCGCCTTAAAGGTCATTCAAACGGACTTGGCGAGCAATTCCATGATCCTCTCCGGGTCTCGGGATGCCGTCAGCAAAATTCAGATCCTCGCGGAACAGTTGGATCAGACGGTGGCCGACCGCCCGGCGGTGAGGGTCAAATTTTACTACTTCGACAAGGCGGGAAGCCTGCCCCAGACCTGGTTGTCCGACGATTATCAGAAGGTTATGACGGCGGACCCCTCCACGAAGATCACGGTGATTCGGGAGGTTGAAAATCTGGAGGCGCTGGTGAAGAAGGTTCAGAATGCGGGGGGCGTGCTCACAAGCAGCCCGGTCATCGCCACGTTGAGCGGCGTGCCCGCCGAGATCCGTATCACCAAACCCGTCCCCGCCCGGGCCGTCCCGGGGGAAGGAGATCCCAAGGAATTGGGTCTCAACGTGACCCCTCAGGCCAATACGGACGGCACGATCTCCCTGTTGGGTTCCCTCACGTTGACGGCCGGGAAGAAAGAGACTTCCAGCTCGGATCGCTGGTCTCGGCGGGTCCGGCAGAACGAAGCCCTGGCGTTGCTGAAGTTCAAGTCGAAGGAGGAAGGCGGCGGCGCGGATTCCCTCCTGCTCATTCAGGCTCAACTGCAGCCGATGCAGCCGAAGGCACCGCTTCCTCCCGCGCCTGCCCCGGCGAAATGATCGCATGAGGGTTCGTGACCGGATCTTTAAAACCCATGATACCGTGTGAACGACAGCCGGGAGAGGCCCCCTCTCCCGGCTGTCTTTTTGCTCGCTTGCTATGGATGCATCCCGAACTGCTTTACAATAGCGGTACCTCCGGATAGGATGCTTGGGAGATGCTCTTCGCGCTTGTTCCACGCGGCGGAGAGGTTTCGTGGAGGAATCGGCGCTGCTGGTGAATCAAATGCCGGAGGAAGGAAATACCGCGCCGGGACGCGAACCCCAGCGCGTGCCGAATCTAGACTCATTCCGTTAGTTTTACTGCCTTAGATCGCCGCTGCCTTTTTCAATGGATGGATAGTTGAAGTATGGAGACTTACATGACGATTCCGACGGGGCGCCGCCCCAGTCAGGATGAACGGTTCTTTTACCTCTTTCAACAGTTGGCCGCCAAAGTCACGCAAACCGCCCGGCGGTTCCAGCAATTGACGGCCGATTACAGCGACCTCCCCCAAGCCGTCTCGGAGATCCGCTTGTTCGAGCATGAAGCCGACGTGCTGGTCCACGAGCTGGAGTCCCGGCTGAACGCCGCCATCGTCACGCCGCTCGACCGGGATGATATGCACTGCCTGACGGGCCGGATGGATGACATCGTGGATCATATCGAAGCAACGGCGGACCGCCTCCTCCTGTTCGGGATCACGGAGCCGACCGACCCCCTCCGGCAATTATCCGATGCGCTGGTCCGCTGCACGCAGGAGGTAGAGGCGGGCGTGAAGGCCCTGATCGGGCAGGATCGGGATGCCCTGCTGCGCCACTGCCACCTGGTCAACGAGATCGAGAACGAAGCCGACCAGATTCTCCGGAGCGCCCTCGGAGCCCTCTTCTCCGGACAAGTCGAGCCGCTCGAAGTCATCAAATGGAAAGATATTTATGACCTGATCGAGATGGCGACCGACTCCTGCGAGGATGTCGCGGACG
>JAHWJO010000530.1 GCA_019348365.1 Armatimonadota bacterium
TCTCGCCGGAGCCTTTTGCACGCTGGTGCAGCCTGGGTGACCGCCCCATTATTTCAACCGGCGTTGGCCGCCAGGACATTGAAACCTCTCCTCGGCGTCTACTGCGGCAATGACCCCGATGAAGTTCAGCAATTCGAGCGATGGCTGGGATGTAAGGTGGAGGGGGTCCTCGGCTATACCGGGGGGGCCGATTGGGCCGATTTCGACGGTTCGGTCCCCTGGGCTGTCCAACTATGGAGCAAGCTCGACCGGCCCATCCTCTGGTCGGTGCCGCTCATCCCGAAAGGCGCATCGCTGGAATCGGCTGCGAAAGGGGATTACAACGATCACTATCGCAAGGCTGCCGGGCATCTGGCCCGGTTTCGACCGGAAGACCGGAAGCTCTATCTCCGCACCGGATGGGAATTCAACGGCGACTGGATGCCGTGGTCGGCGCATGGCAAACCGAAAGCATTCGCCGGAGCGTTCCGCCAGTTCGTGCAGACGTTCCGATCCGTCTCCCCGCGTTTTGCCGTGGAGTGGAACGTCAACATCGGGGATACCGGGATGAATCCGGAAACGGCTTATCCCGGTGACGACGTGGTGGATCTGATTGGGATGGACTTCTACTGGCAGATAAAATGGGATCCCAAAGATCCGGAGGAGGCGTGGAAGCATGCGCTGAACCGGCCCTACGGGCTAAAATGGCATCAAGCGTTTGCGAAGCAGCACCGCAAGCCGACCGCTTACTCGGAATGGGGCATCCAGTCGAACAATGCCGCGCCGTATCTCGGTAAAGTGAAAGAGTGGTTCGATACGCACCCGGTCCTGTACCAGACCTACTGGAACTCGAACGCGGACTATCCCGGCAAGCTCTCGGAGGGACAGTATCCGCGAGCCGGTTCGGCTTATCGCAAGCTGTTCGGGAGGAGATGAATGGCAGGTAAAGGCGCCAGGCCCTCACTACTCGGACTCCGATGAGTTATAGCCGATGCATTGCGGCGGATTTGCCGTACTTCCACCTGTTGCGAGCACAAGACGCGGCGATCTATACCGAGCCGCACACCATGAGAGAGGGATCGAGAACGTCAGCCTGAACATGACATCAGTGGAGGGAGGAGCGATCACCGGGACGAGGGAAACCCGGTGGAGGATGTCGGAGGCGGAAGATGTCATGGATTGAGCACAGATTTATGGCCGTCATCGCGATCGGCTTCCTCGGGTTTGCCCTGATGTGCGTCGCCTTCATTCTCAGCACCCTCCGGGGAGGGTGGTATCGGGCGATGCCACCCTCCTTTCAGGGAGAGGAGGCGTTCCCCCTCCAGCGACAGCTGATGTTCGCCGGAGTTCTCCTATCGACCCTCTTCGTCCTGCTCTGGACGGTCCTGATGTTCCTCCCCGGCGGGATCCCCCGATTTGAAGACGACGATCCCCCCGGAATTTCCGAATCTCGAAATCGCAGATAACCCGGCGCGGGCCGATTCTCGCGTACGCCTCCGGCGAGCGCCCCCGCAGTCTTATGAAAGGTCCCATGGACTTCCATCAGGTCATCCGGCATTGCCTCCGCTGCGGGGGGAAGAACCTCCCGGAGGATCCCTCCCGCTCCTTCCGGTGCGAGGAATGCAGCTTCCCGTATTTCATCAACTCCGCCACCGCCGTCGTGGGCATCGTCACGGACGAGCGAGGCCGGATTCTCCTGATCCGTCGTGCGAGGGACCCCGGCAGGGGCAAATGGAGCGCCCCCGGAGGATTCGTCGATCCGGGCGAATCGGCGGAAGACGCCCTCCGTCGGGAGATGCGGGAAGAGGTCGGGCTGGAACTCACCTCCATCGCCTACCTCTGCTCGTTCCCGGACCCTTACGAGTACAAAGGCGTCGTGTACCCCGTGCTGGACCTGATCTTCGTCTGCGAGACGGAGTCCCTCGATTCTCTGGACTCCCTGGAAGATTCGGACGAAGTGGAGGGGCATCGCTTTCTCGCCCCTGAAGCCATCGACCCGGAAGAGATCGCGTTTCCCTCGGTTCGTCGGGCATTGGAGGTCTATCGACGAGGTCTCGCTCAGGATTGAAATGAGCCATGGCGCGAAGCGCTGAGACTCTTCGCTGGAGACCTGCGGCCCTTCGCCCGCCTTCGCGGGCGCTCTAACCCTTGGGGATCTTTTCTATTCGGAGTGGGTATTACACCAGACGTATCGTTCATTGTCTTTCTGAGTCTCTCCTGTCATTCTGAGCTAAGCGAAGGATCTGCATGTGCTCTCTGGTACGCCATGGAAGAATCTGCGTGTACACTTGTGTCTCTCATGTACTCCCGTGTACATCAGGGATGAAACGCAGATCCTTCGCTGACGCACAGGATGACAGGGGCGGTAGCCGGTGCGTAAGTCCTAAGTGATTCAACCGCCGGTCTTTACGTCGCTGGGGGCGTGAAGGGGCGGTTCCGTTCGATGGGAGGGAGCGGCTGTCGCATCGATCAGCGGCAGGCGCACCTCGAACTCCGAGCCCCGGTCCTTGCCTTCGCTGCGCACCGTGATGTTGCCGCCGTGGAGCGAGACCAGCCGATGCACCAGGTACAACCCGATTCCGAGGCCGTTTTGGGATTGACGCGCGGAGGAATCGACCTGCGAGTAGAGATCGAAGATGTGGGGGAGCATGGAAGCTTCGATCCCGTACCCCGAGTCGCGGACGCGCAGGATCGCATCCGCCCCGTCGCGGAGGACCGACAACTCGATCTTGCCGCCTTCGGGGGTGTACTTGGATGCGTTCGTCAACAGGTTGTAGAGGATCTGCTCCACACGCACGGAATCCGCTTCGATGTTAAGAAGGTCCGGCACGAGATGGACGGTGAATTCCTGGTTGCGCTTCTGGAAGAGGATCGCCCGGTCCTGGGCCACGCGATCGGCCACGCGGGACAGAGAGACCTTCTGAAGCGAGAGCTCGATTTTCCCCCGGGCGATGCGGGAGATGTCCGTGAGGTCGTCCACCAGGCGGGCGATGACCGTCACCTGATGCTCCGCTGCTTCCACCGACCGGTTTTCGCGCTCGCCCAGATCCCGCTTCTTCAGGAGGAAAAGGACGTTCGTGAGGACGGACAACGGCGACCGGAGCTCGTGGGACAGGGTGGAGATGAAGGTGTTCTTGTTCCGGTTCGCTTTCTCCAGTTGTTCGGTGCGCTCGCGGAGCGTGTCTTCGAGCGTCTTTCTCCCGGAAATGTCGCGAGCGACGTGGCAGAATCCCCGGAGGTTCCCTTCGCTATCGTGCAGGGCGGTGAGGATCATATTGGCCCAGAACCGGGAGCCGTCCCGGCGGACTCTCCAGCCTTCCTCTTCCCAGCGGCCCTCCGCCGCCGCCCTCTTCAGGGCTGCTTCGGGCTTCCCGGCCTGAATATCCTCCGGGGAGTAGAAGAGGGAGAAGTGCTTCCCGACGATC
>JAHWJO010000531.1 GCA_019348365.1 Armatimonadota bacterium
GGGTATGCTTCATCCGGCAGGGGCATCACGCGGTGGTAGCAGATCACCGTCAGTTGCCTCCGGGTTCGGTAGTCGAATACCACTTCCGGAATCGGCGTGTAGAGCAAAGTTTTGGCGAGCGGCTTCAGGGCGCGTTTGACGGCGGTTAGCATGCAAATCTTTCTACGATGACGCGCAAGCGAGAATGCGGGAGCGTAACGGGATCGAGTGAACGGGAGCGACATTTACAACGGGATGCGCTTTTGCCATCATGGAGAGATACACTCCGGGGCATAAATGATGCAACGTTGTGGGTAAAACATGATGTCTTTCCTTCTTAATCCGTAGATAAAGCTCGGTCCCACTCACTCCGGATTTCTCATCCGAACCTAAAACTTACCCTTCAATGTTATAGAAAACAGGACCTTATGTCATCACTTATTCCCCTGATCGATAGTCTTCCGGCGAAGAACGCCCCCTCCGCGTCTCCTCCCGCCCTTCTGGGCATGTCCACGGAGGAGATCACGGACTGGAACGTCTCGCTGGGCCATCCGGCGTTCCGAGGGAAGCAGATCGCCCCGTGGATCTACCGGAAGTCGGCCCGCTCCTTCGATGCGATGACCGACCTGCCGAAATCGCTCAGGGAGGACCTGGCCGAGCGGACCACCGTGGGGCGCGGGGAGGTGATCGTCAACCGCGACGCCTCGGACGGTACCGTCAAGAGCCTCATCCAGTTCAGGGACGGGGAGACGGTCGAATCGGTATACCTCCCCTGGAAGAGCTGGGATTCGGTGTGCGTCTCCACGCAGGCGGGCTGCCCCGCCGCGTGTGCCTTCTGCGCCACCGGGGCGATGGGCTTTCGCCGCAATCTCACCGCCGGGGAGATCCTCGACCAGGTCCTCGTCGCCGGGGACCGCACGGCGGAGCGCCGCGAGGGGGACCGCGACCGCCTGACGAACGTCGTGCTGATGGGCATGGGCGAGCCGCTGCTGAACTACGCGCCCACGTTGAAAGCCGTGCGCCTGATGAACACCGAGATCGGCATCGGGATGCGGGGCATCACCCTCTCGACGGTGGGGATCGTGCCCGCCATCCGCCGATTGGCGCAGGAACGGCTCCAACTCACCCTCTCCGTCTCGCTCCACGCGCCGAACCAGGCGCTCCGGGAGCGGATCATCCCCGTCGCGAAGACGTGGGATATCGATCAATTGATGGATGCCTGCCGGGAGTACGCGAGCCTCACCGGTCGCCGGGTGACTTACGAGTACGTGATGCTCGCCGGGGTGAACGACCAGCCGGAGCACGCGCGGGAGCTGGCGGCACTGCTCGAAGATCAGATGGCGCACGTCAACCTGATCCCGTTCAACGCCGGGCCGACCCTCTCGGAGTTCCAGACCCCGTCCGGCAACGCCATGCGTCGGTTCGAGGCGGTTTTGAAAGAAGCGGGGGTCCCGGTGACGCTCCGCACCCCGCGCGGGCGGGACATCGAAGCGGCGTGCGGCCAACTCCGGCAGATGCTGGAGAAGAGCAATAAAGGGCTCGTGCAGATCTCGACAAGACCTGGAGATTGGAGCGCCGTAAAGGTCCCCGCCGAATGAGCGATCCCCGCAAGCCCATCGTCGCCATCGACGGCCCCGCCGGGGCGGGGAAGAGCACGGTGGCGCGGGAAGTCGCGCGCCGCCTCGGACTGCCCTACATCGACACCGGCGCGATGTACCGCGCCATCGCGTGGCTCGCGATACGCTGCGGGATTGACCTCGACGATGCGAAGGAGCTGGCATGGCTCGCGACGTACACCAATCTGGAGTTCGCCGGCCCGCCCGACAAGCCACAGATCTACGTCAACGGCTACATGCCGGGCGAGGAGCTGCGATCTCCGGAGGTGAGCCAGGGCGCGTCGAAAGTGAGCGCGGTCCCCGGCGTGAGGAAAGCTCTGACCCGGCAGCAGCAGCAACTCGGTCGGCAGCGCGGGTGCGTGATGGAAGGGCGCGACATCGGGACGGTGGTCTTCCCGGACGCGAAGGTGAAGGTGTTTCTCACCGCCTCCCCGGAGGAGCGGGTGAAGCGACGACGCGAGGAGATGGAAGCGAAGGGTCAGCCCTGCAACCCGGAGGAGCTGCACCAGCAGCTATTGGAGCGCGACCGCCGGGATGCCGAGCGCGACGTGGCCCCGATGAAGCCCGCCCCGAACGCCGTCCTCATCGATACGGACGGGCTCTCGATCCCGCAGGTGGTGGACCGGATCGTGGCCCTAGCCCGGAGAACCGCCCCCTGAACGTTTCGACCCAAGACCCCCATCGGGGGAACACCCCTTTGCTGCATTCGACCCCTGACCCCGCATTTTAACAAGTATCTGCCAGACTCTGATGACCGACTCCTCTGCCCCGCCGAATAAGCCGGACAAGCCCGCCCGGCCCCGCCCCCTCAAGCCGTCCGACCTGACGGGGAACACCGTCTACCTCATCGCGCGGGTCTTCTTCCGGGCATTCTACCGGGCGCTGGGAGGCCTCCGGTCGTACGGACTGGAGAACATCCCCCCAACCGGTCCGGTACTCTTCGCCGCCAACCACAACAGCCACCTCGACCCGCCCCTCGTCGGCACCGACATGGACCGGGTCACCTGGTTCATGGCGAAGGAGGAGCTGTTCGAGCCGCCCCTGTTCCGGAACCTGATGTACGGGCTCCACGGCTTTCCCGTCAAGCGGCACTCGGCGGACCGCGCGGCGCTCCGGCTGGCCCTGGCGCTGCTGGAAGAGGGACAGACCGTCACCGTCTTTATCGAGGGGGAGCGCTCCCGCGACGGGCAGCTCAAGCCCGCCGAGCCGGGCGTGGCGATGATCGCGCTCCGCAGCCGGGCGACGGTGATCCCGGTTGGTATCAAAGGGACCGGAGAGATTCTGCCGCCGGGCACGAAATGGTTCCGGCCCGGAAAGCTGCGCATCACCTACGGCAAGCCGGTGGACCTCTCCGACCTGTACGGCAAGCGCGAGACGCGAGAGGTCCTGTACGAAGCGGCGGACCGGATCATGGCCGCCGTCGCCGCGCTGCTCGGGGTGCCGCCGCCCGTGAGGGAGGAGGCGGGAGAAGTATCGAAGGATATTCGAGCCTAACCTGCCGTTTTTCTTCTCCAAAATATCGTCAACCTCACGTGCCATTTCCTTGATCCAGGACCCTGATACAATCGGATCTCTCTTCTCTCCCCATGGCGCGTTTGTGTATCTCTTTCTCTCTCTGCGGTCTGTGGCAGCGTCATCCGATAAATAAGTCGAATAGGACTTATTCATCGACTTGGAAGAATCTGTCATTCTGAGCGAAGCGAAGAATCTGCGTGTAGAGAGGTGGAGGAAACGCAGATTCTTCGCTTCGCTCAGAATGACAAAAGCCAATACGTCTCGCGTAAGTCCTGACGAAGATAAAATGACAAC
>JAHWJO010000532.1 GCA_019348365.1 Armatimonadota bacterium
TCACCTGCGAGGGGGTCTTGGTGAAGTATTTGTCGATGATCCCTTCGTTCAGGCCGATGGCCTCGAAGATCTGCGCGCCCCGGTAGCTCTGGATCGTTGAGATGCCCATTTTGGACATGACTTTGACGACGCCCTTGTAGATCGCCTTGACGTAGTTCTTGTGGGCGTGGGCGTAGTCCAGGCCCTCGCTGAGCATGTTCTGGCGGATCATGTCGTCGAGGCTCTCGAACGCGAGATACGGGTTAATCGCCTGCGCGCCGTAGCCGAGCAGGAGGCAGAAGTGGTGGACCTCCCGCGCGTCCCCCGTCTCCACGATGATGCTCGCCTTCGCGCGGATGCCCCGGCGGACGAGATAATGGTGGAGGCCCGAACAGGCCAGGAGCGCCGGGATCGGGGCGTTCTGCCCGTCGATGCCTCGGTCGGAGAGGACGATGAGGTTCACTCCCTCCTCCTCGATGGCCCGCGCCGCCCGCTCGAAGATCCCTTCGAGGACCGATTCCATCCCCGCCGCGCCTTCCTTTGGGTCGAACAGGATCGGGTAGGTGACGCTCTTGAACCCGCGCCAGCCGTCGAGCTCCTTCAACTTCGCCAGCTCGTCGTTGTCGAGGATGGGCGATTCGAGGCGGATCTGGTGCGCCGCTTCGGGGGAGGGCTCCAGCGGGTTCTGCTCCGGCCCGAGGTTCGTCAGGACTGAGGTGACGATCTCTTCGCGGATCGCGTCGAGCGGCGGGTTGGAGACCTGCGCGAAGAGCTGCTTAAAATAGTTGTAGATCGGCTGCGGCATATCGGAGAGGACCGCGAGCGGCGTGTCCGTCCCCATCGAGCCGATGGCCCAGAGGCCGTTGTTCGCCATCGGCCCCATGATGTACTTCTGGTCCTCGATGGTGTACCCGAACGCCATCTGCCGGTTGAGCAGCGTGTCGTGGTCGAAGTGGGGGACTTCGGGCGCTTCGGGGACTTCCGTCAGGTGGACCATATGCTCCTTGAGCCACTCGCCGTAGGGGTGCTCGGTGGCGAGTGTATGCTTCAGCTCCTCGTCCCCGACGATCCGGCCTTCTTCCATGTTCACCAGGAACATGCGGCCCGGCTCCAGCCGGCCCTTGTAAGCGATCTGATCCTGCGGGATGTCGAGCACGCCGACCTCGCTCGCCATAATAACGAGGTCGTCCTTGGTGACCCAGTAGCGGGAGGGCCGGAGGCCGTTCCGGTCGAGGGTCGCGCCGATCACCTTGCCGTCGGTGAACCCCACGGACGCGGGGCCGTCCCACGGCTCCATGAAGCAGGCATGGTAGGCGTAGAAGTCTTTCTTCTCCTGCGGCATCGTCTCGTGGTTCTCCCACGCTTCGGGGATGATCATCATCATGACGTGCGCGGGATGCCGTCCGGCCTTGATGAGCAATTCCACCACGTTGTCGAGGACGGCGGTGTCGGAGCCTTCCTCGTCGCGGATGACGGGGAGGATCTTTTCGAGGTCGCCCGGCTCGAATTTGGAGGAGGCGAGGAGGCTCTGCCGCGCCCGCATCCAGTTGATGTTGCCGCGCTTCGTGTTGATCTCGCCGTTGTGCGCGAGCATCCGGTAGGGGTGCGCCAGCTCCCAGGAGGGGAAGGTGTTGGTGCTGAAACGGGAGTGGTACATGCACAGCGCGCTGACGAGCCGCTCGTCCTTCAGGTCGGCGGCGAAGTACGGCTCCACCTGGTCGGGGGTGAGCATACCTTTATAGACGAGCGTGTAGCACGAGAGGCTGGGGAAATAGATATACTCCCGGCCTTCGATTTCGGAATCGCGGGCGTGCCTGGTGAACAGCTTGCGGATGACGTACAGCTTCCGCTCGAATTGATCCCGATCCTGGGTGTTCTCCCCCCAGCCGACGAACGCCATCTCCATCGCGGGCTCGACGGCTCTGGCGGTGTTGCCGACCAAGGAGTTGTCGGTCTCCATGGGCCGCCAGCCGAGGAACGCCTGCCCTTCGTCGGCCACGGTCCGCTCGAAGAGGGCTTTAGCTTCCGAGAGGGCGGATTCTTCTTTCGGGAGGAAGCAGATCCCCACGCCGTACCGGCCTTCGTCCGGAAGCTCGAACTCATGATCTTTCACGACTTCGGAGAGGAACGCGTGAGGGACCTGGATGAGCACTCCGGCGCCGTCGCCGGTATTGGTCTCGCAGCCGCAAGCGCCGCGATGCCCCAGGTGAATGAGCGCCTGGATCGCGTCGCTGACGATCTTGTGGGATTTCTTCCCTTTCAGGTGAACCAGAAATCCAACGCCGCAGGAATCGTGTTCATGGGCGGGGTCGTACAGGCCCTGCTTGGGAGGGAGGCCAACACTCATCTTCGTCTATAACCTTCCATGTATAAGAACGGACAGCGGCCCCGCCCGGTCTCCGGGCCGAACCCCTTCCGTTCGTTTAACGTCCAATGAAGTGGGGAATCGCTATTAGGAATTGAAGCGTCGGGAGCGCCGACGCCGGTGGTCTACGGGAAAGAGACAAAGAAGGGGCGGCGCTGCCCGAATCAAATACCGGCAGCCCGTCCCGTCTTCGGGTGGACCCACTGGAGCCCTTCTCCGCCACGCTGCGGAGGGGGAACGGAGGGTGTTCCGTTCCAAACTTTTATCCTTGCAGGAGGAGGATCCGGCTGAAACGCTGGAAACATCGGAATCGCTTCCACAAACCTACCGACACGAGAAACACGTGTAGAATAGGATGGTACAAACCGGATGGGGATGCAAGCCCCCTGCCTTCAGGCCATGCGCAGAGGTTACGCTGATTCCTGGTGTTGCGAGGAGGGATCGAATGGCCCCCGAACCGTCGCCGTTGACGTACGGGGTGACATTCCCCTCATGTTAATCGTATAGATACCTTCTTATACACCATTCACGTCCCCTTTTCAAGAATCTCACAACCCCGCTCCTTCGTCGTTTATTCTGAGCGAGAACGCCACGAAGGACGCTAGGGGATGAATATCTCAGGATCGGCGCCAAATCTCCGCCAAACCACCGTTGTAAGTCTTTAAAAGCAGAAGAACCGCTCCCTGTCGCTTCGGTTGACACTCCGGCTGAATGGATTTACAATTGAGGGTGTCCAAACGACTCACGGGCAATCCACGGAAGGTTTTTGAGCCATGCATCGACGGGTTGAAGCATTGCGATTTTATACACGGACAACTTTCGGCGGCTAGCGTACGTGCTCGCGTCCGTTAGCCGTGACAACCGACGGGACCTCTCACTCCACTCCGGGTGAGGGGTTTATTGTTACCCGGCTTTCATTCATCGCAGAGACACGGAGACTCAGAGAACCCCCTAAGAAGGGAACCACAGATGAACACGGATGAACACAGATAAACCCCTATGGAACCGCAGATGAACGCGGATACACGCAGATGAGCTTGTACGTGATCTTTATCTGG